>JAGFXN010000037.1 GCA_017861215.1 Deltaproteobacteria bacterium
ATCAGGGTCACTGTTTTGGTGATTCAAGGTTCTCTTGTAACGTCTTGATTTCTCTGTTGCTCCGTTGCTCTGTGTTATTACAATTACTGTTTTTGGTTAATTCCTTAGTGGGCTTCGCTCCAGTTGCTGCCGTGGCTTATATCAACCTTCAGCGGCACCCTGCACTCCACGGCAGTCGCCATTTCATGCTCAACCAGCTGTTCCAGGTGCAGCAGTTCCTGCTCCGGCACCTCAAAAACCAGTTCGTCATGAACCTGCATGATCAGGCGGCTCTCCAGCCTTTCCCGCTTGAGACGGGCGGCAATCCTGACCATCGCCACCTTGATGATGTCGGCGGCCGAGCCCTGAATCGGGTAGTTAATGGCATTCCTTCTGGCATAGGAACGGACGTTGAAATTGCTGCTGGCAATATCAGGAATCGGCAGGCGCCGCCCCATGATGGTGGTGACATAACCGTTTGCCTCCGCCGCCAGGATACAATTGTCGAGAAAGGCCATGGCGCCGGCGTGCCGCGCCTTGTAGTGATCCATAAAATCCTCCGCCACCTTGCGGGCCACCCCCAGCTGCGCCGCAAGGGAAAAGGCGCTCTGGCCGTAGATGACTCCGAAGTTGATGGTCTTGGCCTGACGGCGCATTTCAGCGGTTACCATCTCCGGAAAGAGTCCGAAAATCTCGCTTGCCGTCCTGGTATGAATATCCTCGTCACGGGAGAAGGCGTCGCAGAACACCGGATCGGCCGAAAGATGCGCCAGCACCCGCAGCTCTATCTGTGAATAGTCGGCAGAAAGTATCCGCCATCCCTCCTGGGCGATGAACGCATGACGGATCAGGCGCCCCTCTTCGCTGCGGATCGGGATATTCTGCAGATTGGGTTCGGAAGAGGAAAGTCTGCCGGTGTTGGTAACCGCCTGATTATAGGAGGTGTGCACCCGGCCGGTAGACGGATCGACAAGCCGCGGCAGAGCATCGGTATAGGTGGATTTCAGCTTGGAGAGCCCGCGATGCTGGACAATGAGAGCCGCAATTTCATGCCCTGCCGCCGCCAGCCGCTCCAGCTCGTCGACGTTGGTTGACCAGCCGCTTTTGGTCTTGGTCTTTTTCCCGGTCGGCAGCTTCAGCCGCTCAAAGAGCATCTCCCCGAGCTGTTTCGGCGAGTTGATATTGAAAGGCTCCGGCGCCAGGGCGCAGACCAATGCCTCCAGTTCCGCCAGCCTGATGCTGAAGCGCGTTGAAAGGCTGGCGAGAAGAGGTATGTCCAGCTGTACCCCGGTCAGCTCCATCTCCGCCAGAATGGTGACCAGCGGCATCTCCAGCTCGAAAAAGAGCCGCTCCATTCCAGCTGCCGCTACCTTGGGGAGCAGCAGCCGGTGCAGCAGCCAGGTGGCGTCGGCATCCTCGCAGGAGTAGCGGCTGGCCAGAGGAATTTCCACTTCGGCAAAGCCCTTCTGTTCCTTCCCCTTGCCGGTCAGCTCGGTGTAGCCGATCATCCTGTGGTCGAGCAGTTCCACCGCCAGCGAATCAAGCCCCTGACTCTGACGGGACGGATTATTGAGATAGGCGGCGATCATCGTATCGCACCAGACCCCGGCAATGGCAATGCCGTAGCGGCGCAGCACCTGATAATCGTACTTGATATTCTGGCCGATCACCTTGCGGGACGGATCTTCAAGGAGCGGCCGCAGTGCGGCCAGCACCACATCCAGAGGCAGTTGCCCCGGCGCAAGTACCTGTGCCCGGCGCTCCTGTTGGCAGGTGGCGCGGGCGAAGGGGAGCATGCTTTCCTGATCGCCACCAGCGGCATCTTCCCCGCAGCTTCCCTCTCCCGCAGACGGAGGGCCAGGGTTTTGCCGGGGGATGACATGCCCGACCGGAATGTAGTATGCCTCATGCTCACGGAACGCGAGCGATATGCCGACAATCTCCGCCTCCCTGACATTCAGGCTGCTGGTCTCCAGATCGATGGCAAAGGAATCTGCTGCCTCAAGAGCAACCACCAGCCGGCGCAGCTCCTCCGGGTCGGTAACGGTCAGGTAGTTGTCTGCCGTCAGGGTCGACTGACTGGTCAGTTCCTTCATCAGCGTGGTAAAGCCGTACTCCTTGAAAAGCCCGGCAAGCCTGGCGTTATCCGGCGGGCCGAGCACGAAGTCGGCAAAACTGTACGCCAGCGGCACCTGCAGATCAATGGTTGCCAGTTGCCGCGACAGTCTGGCCTGCCCGGCAAACTCCCGCAGCTTCTCCCCCATCTTCCCTTTCACCTCGGCAGAGCGCTCCAGCAAAGCCTCCAGGGAGCCGAACTCCTGGATCAGCTTGATCGCCGTCTTCTCACCGATGCCGGGCACGCCCGGGATATTGTCGGAACTGTCGCCGGCAAGCCCGAGCACATCGATCACCCGTGCCGGCTCAACCCCGAAACGCTCCAATACCTCGGGAACGCCACTCTCCTTGTCCTTCATCGTATCGAGCAGCCGGACACCCTCGGCTACAATCTGCATCAGATCCTTGTCGCCGGTGACCACCATTACCGCCACGCCGCGTGAGCAACAGTCGCGGGCAATCGTGCCGATGATGTCATCCGCCTCAAAACCGGCCATCTCCAGCGCCGGGATATTGAACGCCCGCACCATCTCCTTGATCGGCTCGATCTGCGGACGCAGGTCATCCGGCATGGCGGCGCGGTTCGCCTTGTACTCCGGATAGATGTCATTGCGGAAAGTCAGCCGGCCGGCGTCGAAAACTACAGCCAGATGATCAGGCTTTCGGTCTTTAAGAACCTTCAAAAGCATCTGCGTGAAGCCGTACAGGGCATTGGTCGGAAAGCCGCTCGGCGACGACAGGTGCCTGATGGCGTAATAGGCACGGTAGATATAGGAGGAGCCGTCGATCAGGTATAAGGTCTTATCATTCATTAGTTCGTATCCGATCATTGTGGAAATTCCGCCGCTGCATCAGAAAAAGCCGTAGGCAGCAGCTTTCATTAATTGGCCCGGTTTATGCTTATAAAATTCTATTTTCGTTGGCCATAGGAATCTTAATGAACTTGCGCACCCTAGCAATTAAGTATTTCGCCTTCCTCGACCGTCAGGGGAAACCATTCAATATTGTTGCCGGACTGTTCTGCACGGCGCTTCTAGGCTTCCTCGACTACTATTCTGATACAGTCACAAGCGTCGATTACACCCTGGTTTTTTTCTACCTGCTGCCGGTCTCTTTTGTTGCCTGGTTCGCCGGCAGAAAAGCCGGTATCGCCATTTCGCTGGCCTGTGTACTGACAAAGATGTCCATTCAATTTTCTTCAGAGGAAGCGATAGCGCTTGTTATCTGGAAAAACGGGACCTCCCTCGCCTTCTTTCTCGTAATAACCATTCTCATTGCCAAAATACGTCAGTTACTGAGACATGAAAGGTCTTTGTCCCGCACTGACCATCTTACCGGCGCCGTCAACATCAGGGCCTTCCTGGAAGCCCTGACCAATGAAATCTACCGGCAGCGCCGGTCCTATCACCCGCTTGCCCTGGCCTATATTGACATCGACAATTTCAAGGAGATCAATGACAGCTTCAGCCATGCAGCCGGAGATGCCGTGCTGCAGAGTGTTGTTGCAACCATTGCCGCCAACCTGCGGCGCACGGACATCATAGCGCGTCTCGGCGGCGATGAGTTTGCCATTCTCCTCCATGACAGCGACGCAGCAGCCGGACTCGCCGCCATCAACAAAATCCGGGAACAGCTTCATAGCAGCATGAAGCGCCATAACAGTCCAGTCACCTTCAGCATCGGCCTGCTCTCCTGTTCCGAACCTCCCGAATCAGCAGACGAAATCCTTACCCTTGCCGACAACCTGATGTACGAAGTGAAAAAATCAGGAAAGAACGGCATCCGCCAGGCCGTCTATGCCGGGAAAACGCTTGAACCTGCCAGTCTGGCGGCTTGAAGCATTATCAAGCGTCACCTCCGGGAAAACTCCATGGCGGATTACTTGCTCTCATTTCCTGTCAATCTATTGGCATCATCACCCGTCAAACCTCGGCGATATCCGCCGCGGTAATCTCCACATCGGGCCAGTCCGCGTAGACCCAGTCTTCCAGACGCTCCAGCAGATTGCGGGCCACGGTCTTGTCCGGGCTGACCGTGACAAAGCCGAGGACCGCCACGCGCGGGTTGTCCTGGCGATCGACCTCGGCAGAGGCAACGTTGAAACGGTTCCGGGCCCGCCCCTGGATGCTTTTGATGATGCCGCGCTTCTCCTTCAGGGTAAACGACGGCAGCGCCAGGTGCAGTTCAAGGCAGTAGATATGCATCGCCTCAGCTTTCTTCCCTGGTAAAGATCACAAACGCCATGGCCGGACGTTTGTGCGACTCGCGCATGGCAAACTGCATGCCGTCGTAGTGCCACCCCTTGGCAGTCCATTCGTTCAGCGTCTCTTCCAGCATATCTTCGGATACCGTGGAGAGTTCCACCACCTTGTATGTGAGCATATCGGCAACTCCGGCGCAGATTTTGCCGCATCTTATCCCAGAATGCATCCCCCTTCAACTCCATTCCGCTCCTTGATTTTCGGGAAATCGTTGCTATTATTGTTCACAGCGCGGAAAACTGACTCACGAAGGAGAAAGAAAATGGCGATCGTAAAATACAACCCCTTCAGAGAACTTCGTACCATGCAGGACCAGATGAACCGGATGCTGGACATGGCGTGGAACCGCGAGTTCGGCGAAGAGTTGAAAGAGGGTGTGTGGCAGCCGCCGGTCGACATCTATGAAGATGAACATTCTGTCATTATCAAAGCGGAAGTGCCGGATGTCGAGCAGAAGGATATTGAAGTAAAGATCGAGAACGGCACCCTTACCCTGCGGGGCGAGCGAAAACACTCCTCCGACATCCGCAAGGAGAACTACTACCGGGTCGAGCGCTATTTCGGGCAGTTCCAGAGAAGTTTTTCACTGCCGCAGACTATCGATCAGGATAAGGTGCAGGCAACCTGCGACAAGGGAATTCTGACCATTACCCTGCCGAAGCGGGAAGAAACCAAACCGAAACCGATTTCCATAGAGGTAAAGTGAACGTATGGAAAGTGCAGGCCGCTTGACGATACAGCCCTGCCATGGTTCCGGGTCCTGCCGGTCAGGGTTTCACTTGACGCAGCAAACTTGTCAATGTAGGCTACCCGCACCATGGTTTTGAACAACATTGCGAGAAAGACCGTTATGAATATTGCCAGAGCAATCCTGATCCTTGCCGCGTCACTGATCATCACTGCCTGCGGCAGCGTTGATAATTTCGAGTGGTTCCCGTCAGCGTCGGATACTACCGCGCCTACCGTCTCAGCTTCGATTGCCGGCAATGCAGTTTTCACCAACCACACCACCCATGTAGCCACTCTACCTGCAAACGTTATCTTCACTGCAAGCGAAGCGACAACCGTCTACTACACCACCAATGGCAGCACTCCGGACACGTCATCGCTTTTCGTAAATATATCGTCATCCAGCGGCGTTACTGGCCCACAAATTTCAGTTACCAACACTATCCTGAAGTTCTTCGGCATAGACCACTCTGACAACAAGAATCAATCAGCCGTTCAAACCGGCACCATCAAGTCACCCTGAGCAGCTGTCAAGCAGTTCCTTGATCGCCTCCTCGGAAAGCCGCACTATTTCTGCGGCAGTTCTGCCGGAAAAATCGAGCGGGGCGCCGAAAACCACTCTGACTTTCCCTTGCTGCGGCCAGCTTGCTCCGCGCGGCAGAATATGCTCGAGGCCGATCATGACTACCGGCACCACCGGGATGCCGAGTTCCTGCACCATCACGCCGAGCCCGTTCTGAAACGGCAGCAGCCCGCCCTGCTCTGTCCGCTCACCTTCAGGGAAAAGCAGCAGCGACTCGCCGCGGTCAACCAGCTTTCCCATATGCTGCAGGGTCGCCCGGAACCCGGATGACTGCGGCAGCGGAAAGACCCCCATAACGATAGAGCAGTATTCAAAGGCGAGCCTCTTCCAGGCATGCTGCAGTGCATTATTGAAATTGACAAAGAAAAACTCCGCCCATGCCGCGGTTGACACCCGGTATCGTATTGCGGGCGGCATGGCCAGTTTTATGGTCGGCTGATCCAGATAGCTGACGTGGTTGGCGATGAACATGACCGGCCCATTCAGCCTGTCAAGATTATGCAGTCCTTCCGGCTGCAGCGTAACAAACAGCCGGTACAGAGGCGAATGCAGCAGGGCATCTGCCACCCTCCTGACAGCCCGCACCGGCGCTGCTGCCGTCCAGAGCCGGAGGCCTTGCGGCTGCGGACTCTTGTCACGCCGGACGATCATCCCCCGCAAATCGGCAACTCTTGTCTGCGGACCGATCGCCGCGTCATCCAGATCTATCCGAAACTCCTGTTCAAGAGCATTGGCAAGCTCCAGCCGGGCAATGGAAGTCAGTCCGAGATCAGCAACCAGACAGGAGTCTTCCCTGATATCCGCCACCGGACAACCGAGCAGCTGTGCTATCATAGTGCAGAGCCGGTCTGCAGAGGCGCTCTGCTCCCCGCCGCTTTCCGCAGCCGTCAGCAGCCGCTTTTTGACGATGAATTTCTGGACCTTGAGCGTTGTTGTTTTCGGCAGTTCCGGATCGGGCCAGACAGAAAACCCGCTTATCCGGTGCAGTTCATCGAGCGCAGCATTCACCTCTGTCACGATCTCATCCAGCGCCCTGCCGCTGCCATCCGGCACGATGACCGCATGCACCTCTTCGCCGCTCCCCCGGTCGAGGCCGATAACGCAGCCGTCCCTGACCCCCGGGATCCGGAGCAGGAGATCTTCAAGCTCATCAGGATAGACATTGATACCGGCGCCGGTGATGATGACATCTTTTGCCCTCCCCTTGATGACCAGCGCCCCGTCTGCATCATATTCGCCTATGTCGCCGGTGCGGAACCAGCCGTCAGCGGTGAAGGCCTCTTTGGTAGCGGCCTCGTTGCCGTAGTAGCCGGCAAAAATATTGTCGCCGCTGGCCTGCACCTCCCCATCCTCCAGCCGCAGCCCGACACCCGGCACTGCCCAGCCGACAGCTCCGCAAATCTGCCTTTCAACGGTATTGGTGGCAAGTACCGGCGCGCATTCACTCAGTCCGTACCCCTCGACCACCGTGAACCCGGCAGTGTTCCAGAAGCGGAAGGTGTCCGGTGACAGCGGCGCCCCGCCGGAGACGAACATCCTGAAGTTTTTGCCGAATTTGCGTTGGATGGGGAAGAAGAGCTTTTTCCTGGCAGCGGCAGGGAGGTTTGCCGAGAAGGAACAGAGGCGGGCAAACAGGCCGGACAGACCTTTCGTCTCCAGTTCGCGCTCCATCGATCCTCTGAGCAGCTGCAGCAGACGCGGCACGGCAATCATCGCGTAGACGTCTTCTTCGGCAAAAGCATTCATGATCGCCGACGGTTTGAGAGTGCGCAGATAAATGATCGAGCCGCCAAGATAAAGCGGCGTCAGAAAACCGGCGGTCTGTTCAAACATATGGGAAAGCGGCAGCAGTGACAGGAAGCGGTAGTCGGCACTGACTGAAGGGAACTGGGCAGAGACCTGCAGCACGTTACTGATAAGATTTTTATGGGAAAGCGCCACCCCCTTCGGCGCACCTGTGGTCCCGGAGGTATAGACCAGTTCGCAAAGGTCGTCCGCTGCACCTCTGGCCAGCGTACCTCGCGGTTCATGCCCCTTGAGAAGCAGCTCCAGATCCTCCATGACAGCTGTCTGCAGGCCGGCAAGCCGCTCAGTTTTGACACGGCTCTGAATGGCAAAAACCGCCCCGGACAGGCTGGCAATGCTCTGCGCCCGCTCCTGACCCGACATGAAGTCAACCGGCACGGCAACCGCACCCCGTGCCACAATCCCCCAGAATGAAACCGCCCATGAAGGGTGATTCGGCCCCCAGAGCAGCACCCTGTCACCGGGGCTGACCCCTGCCGCTTCAAGAAAAGCCGCCATTTTACCTGCCAGCAGATACAGCTCCGCATAGCTGCAGGTAAACCGTCTGACGCCGCTTCGATAAATGAGTGCCGTCCGGTCGCCCCGTACGCGGAAAGTTTCCAGCAGCCCGCACAGTCCGTTCATTGAGTGCCCCTGCTAACCAGTTGTAAATGATTATTTTTTACAGTATAAGTGTAATCCTCGCAGAGACAACAGTGTAGAGATTTTTTATCCGGAGAGACTGCCATGCAGATGAAAGTCGGTAACATTCTGGTCAAAGAGCGCATCATCAGCGAAGC
This sequence comes from Deltaproteobacteria bacterium, assembly GCA_017861215.1. Classification (GTDB taxonomy): domain Bacteria; phylum Desulfobacterota; class Desulfuromonadia; order Geobacterales; family DSM-12255; genus VEOV01. The sequence goes on from JAGFXN010000037.1 coordinate 8,253, forward strand.
ACAACTTGAAGAAGCGCTGCGCAATCAGGTCATTTTCGGTGGCAGGCTCGGCACAAACCTGATCGAACTGGGCTATCTAACAGCTGAGCAGCTCGCAGAGTACCTTTCCAGGAGCAAAGGGGTACCCCAGGCAAGACCCGGTGAGCTCCACTCGATTCATCCTGAAGTTATTGCCTTGATTCCTGCCGAAATCGCAAAAAAACATCAGGTTATCCCGGTGCGACTCGACAAAAAGAGGCTGACTGTCGCCATGGCAGATCCGGGGGACCTGGCAACAATTGACAAGCTCTCTTTCATGACCGGGATGTACATTAATCCGTTGGTCATCCCGGAACTGCTGCTCATCATGGCGTTGGAACGCTACTACAAGATCAAGCGTGAAATCCGTTATATCGCCATTGCCAAGGATATGAGAAGAGACCCGCGCGCTGAAGATCTGCGTGCGCATGACGAAATACCGACCATGGGGGCAAGAGTTCCGCAACAACAGCAAGAGGAAGAGTTCATCGAGATTCCCGACTTTGACGGCTTTGACACGGTAGAGGTTCCGGAAACCCTGCAACCGGTACAGCCTGAACCGGTACAGCCTGAACCGGTACAGCCTGAACCGGTACAGCCGAAACCGGTACAGCCTGAACCGGTAGAGCCGGAACCAATAGACATCGCTCTGGAGATTGATAGCGGTTACAGCCTTACAGACATGTGCAATGGTCTTGCCGGTGCAACCTCAAGGGATGCCATCGGCGAAGCGTTGATGGAGTACTTGCGGCGCAGGCATTACCGGGTAGCGCTTTTTCTGCCGAAAGAGCCGATGCTGACAGGATGGCTGGCAGCAGAAGAGAGCGGTTATCTGGAGAATTTTACCGACGTCAGGATAGAACTGGCAGCGCCGTCGTTTTTTTTGCAGGTGATCGAATCGAAGAACTTCTGCATGGGACAACTCCTCAGCCCTGCTGACCTGAAGGCAGCCTCGGCCATGGGTGCCCGGGACAATCCGGCAGTACTGCTGCCAATAGTGTTGATGAACCGTGTCGTTGCCATCCTCTGCGTCGTCGATACCCTGGAAAAACTCACCAGATCGCTGAACGAACTGCAGAAGCTTGCCGTGAAGTGCTCCATGGCCTTCGAGATTCTGATAATGCGGAACAAGATTCAGATGGTGTAAACGGTTTCCGCTGCGGAAAGA
>JAGFXN010000038.1 GCA_017861215.1 Deltaproteobacteria bacterium
GCCACCCACCTCCTGCAGGCAGGTTACGACATCCGCACCATCCAGAACAAGCTCGGCCACTCAAGCCTCAAGACCACTATGATCTACACCCACTGCGTGCCGGTGCGGACGATCAAGGGGGCGCGGAGTCCGCTGGAGCTGGATTGAGTGTTCAGTGGGAGGGATAGAAAGTGAGTCAGGGGTCGGCTATCAGCTTGATGGCGATCTGCCTCGGGCGGGGGCCGTCGAATTCGCACAGATACAGTGCCTGCCAGGTGCCGAGGACCAGTCTGCCGGCATCGATGAGAAGAGTTTGTGAAGTGCCGATGAGTGATGATTTGATATGGGCGTCAGAGTTCCCCTCGGCGTGGGTGTAGTAGAAATCCGCCGGTATCAGCTTGTTCAGCGAGGTGATGATATCTCTCTGCACGGCAGGGTCAGCCCCCTCATTGACGGTGATCCCGGCCGTTGTGTGCATGACGGAGAGATAACAGACCCCGCTTCTGATCCCCGCGGTTCTGATAATTTCCTGCACCTCACCGGTAATATTGATGAATTCAGTTCTGGAGCGGCTTTTAATTTCCAGCTGTCTCAGCATCCTGTCCTCCTCTCTGCCGCCGGCAGAACTGCAGCTGTCGCTGTTGCCAGGCTGTCAGGCCACCATACCCTCTGCTACAGACTCTTTGTCCCTTGTCAGATCACCGCAGCAAGGGCTTTGGGCAGCCAGCCGCCAGCTTTGCCCGGTTTCAGCCGGCTGCCGGCGGTACAGTCCTGGAGCACTTCGCGGCAAGGCTTCCGGTCATGCGGAAAAAGCCGTCAGTGGTGCAAAAGGCAGGGGCGCAGAGCCCCCTGCCGGAAATAATGTTCCGGGGTTTTCGGATCTTTTTTGATCGCATCATGGCAGAGGTTTACGGCCGCCTTGAAGGTTTGTTTCACTTCAGCCAGGCAGAGAGCATACGCAGACTGGAGCAGCGGGGTTCGCGCGGCTACCGGAATCTGCTCGATCTTGGCAAGGGCGGCAGCGTAATCCTTGTCGGCCAGCATTTCTGCGATGAGCTGGAATTGTTCCGGGGTGGCGGAAGTAGCCTGATTATGCACTGATTCACTGTTCATTGACTCCCCTTGCGGCCGGAAATCTGCATCTGCCTGATTTCTGTGCGTAACATATCGATCTGCTCAAGTAGGTTTTTCGCCTCCCGCTCCATGATTTTTGCCGAGTCCAGATTACTCTGCGTCGATTCCCGGACAGTGTCGATTGAGGTATAAATCTGCCGGCTGCTTTCAGATTGTACGTGGCAGGCATCCTTGATCCTGCTGATATCTTCTGCCATCTTCCCGGTGGAACCGGCTATATCGGCACCGATCTGCTGCTGATTTGCCGCCGACCGGGTGACGTGGGCAGTGAAGCTCTTCATCCGTTCTACAGCAACCATGATCGATTTGTTGGTGCGTGTCGACTCCTGGCAGGAGCGGGCAATCTGCGCCACCATTTCGGCGCCAAGTCTCATGGCTTCATGGATGAACTGCCCTCCCTGGGCCTGCTCGACCGTAGCGCGGGCAATTTCGTTTACCCTGCCGGCAGCCATTCTGACCCCCGTCAGAACTTTTTCCAGAGCATCGCCGGAGCGTTTCGAGAGGTGTTCTCCTTCCAGGACCTTCTCTTCCGTCACCCGGATTGCCGTTACTGCTTTTGCCGTTTCCGCCTGTACCCCGTTGATCAGCGAGGTAATCTCCATGGTGGACCGTCTGGTACGGTCCGCCAGTCCTTTGATCTCTCCGGCGACAACGGCGAAACCTTTGCCGTGTTCACCTGCCTGGGCAGCAATGATCGCCGAGTTCAGCGCCAGCAGGTTTGTCTGCTCGGCGACATCGTCAATGACCGAAAGAATGCTGCCGATCGCGGAGACTCTCTCCGAGAGGGTCGTGATGGAGGCAAAGGTGCTTCTGGATGAGTTCCGGATCTCATTGATGCCGGTGATGGTTGCTTCGACGGCGGCACGCCCCTGTTCAGCTCCCTGCAGGACATCGTCAGTGATGAAGGCGGTTTCCCTGGCATTCTCTTCAACCTGCTTGTTGGCTGCATCCATCTGCGTCAGGGACGAGATCGTATTGGCAGAAGCCTCCATGAGACTCTTCACATTGGTGCCGATCTCTTCCATGACAGCCGTCATTTCGATGATTGAGGAGGAGACTTCGTCAATTGATTCACTCTGTACGCTGACATTTTTCCGGACTTCCGCGATACTGGCAGAGATCTCCGCAATAGATTCGCTGTTGATCTCCGCCGAACCGGAGAGATTGATGACCCCGTTACTCACTCCGTCAACCGCGCTGATGATGCCGTTCACCGCGGCTGCTGCCGACTCGATGCTTTCCGACTGGAGTTGTCCGGCGGCAACGACAGTCCGGGCCGCATCGCTGTTCTGCCGGGCAATGTTTGTCAGTTCCGTGGTGATACCGTTGATGCCGGTGATAAGGGCTTCAAATTTGTCGAGCATGATGTTGAGATTGCCGGCGAGTTGACCCATCTCGTCTTGTCCAGTGACTGCAGCGCGGACGGTAAGGTCGCCCCCTGTCACCAGCCGAAGGGTTGCCGAAAGGTCATTGACCCGTTTGGCAATATTCCGGCGGGAGAGCATCAGCACCGAAGTGGCGAGCATGACGGCAATCAGGGTGAACAGCAGCAGGGCAAGTTTCACAAAGCCTTGGATTGCGGTGGAATCGCCGGAACTCAGGTGTAGCGCCGCAGCGATGATACCCCCTAGGGCGAAGAGCAGAGCGCTGATCTGAAAATAGCGCATTATGTTTGCGCCGGTACGCAAGTTCCGCGTCATTACTTCTCCTCACAGGTTCAATTGATGGCGTATTATAACTGATTCCGGAAAGATTTCCAGAGTGTTATATGTTTTGTGGTGTAGAATCGATGCTGCCCGGCAGCCGGCAGCGGTCTTTTCCCTTGACATAAGCCGTTGCACGGCTATTTTACAAGTACGATTCAGTGGTAAGGCTGAGGGCTGAGGGCTGAAGTTACAGCGCAGCTTGTCGTATTGATCTTCCGCCTCCTTTGAGCGTACAAAGGGTAGCTCTATGTGGGTTTATTGTTTCGTTCCTTCAGACTTCACTCTATCGACCTGAATAAGTACTATAAAAACAGTGAGGCGGGCGGCAGTGACGGCAATCTACAGAAAAACAGCATGGCAGTTGCTTTTCTTGACGATGATGACTCTTGCCGTTCTTACGGCTTGCAGACAGAAAAACTCACCGGTCGACTCCGGCAGGCTGCAGGTTGTCACCACCCTCTTCCCGCTGTACGATTTTGTCCGCAACGTTGGTGGCGATAGTGTCGAGGTGACTCTGTTGCTCCCGCCGGGGGTTGAACCGCACAGTTTCGAGCCAAAGCCGGAAGATGTCCTGAAGGTTGCCCGGGCTGACGTTTTCATCTATACGAGTTTGGAGATGGAGCCGTGGGCAGAAAAGCTGGTCAACGGGGTGGCCCGATCCGGGAAACCGGTCAAGCTGCAAGCCGGTGCCGGTGCACGCTACCTTGCCGCTGCCGGGGGGGCGGATGACGATCATCACCGTCATGAAGGAACGCATCAAGGGGCAAGGGATCCGCATATCTGGCTGGATATCCGCAATGCCATGCTGATGGTTGACACTATTGCCGGCTCTCTGGCAAAGTCTGCTCCGGCAAAGAGAGAACTCTTCCTGGCAAATGCCGCAGCGTACAAAAAACAGCTTGCCGCCCTGGAGAACCGCTACAAGTCGGGACTTGCCGAATGTAAAAGCCGCGAATTCATTCACGGCGGCCATTATGCGTTTGCCTATCTGGCCGACTGCTACCAACTCAACTATATTTCCGCCTTTGGAGTTTCTGCCGAGAGTGAGCCTTCACCCCGCAAGCTGGTGGAGCTTGTCAAAACAGTCCGCCAGCATAAACTGGATTACATTTTCTATGAAGAGCTGCTTTCGCCACGAATTGCCGAGACAATTGCCACCGAGACCGGAGCTAAACTTTTGAAACTGCACGGGGTTCATAATCTGACCAGAGACGAATTGGATGGGGGTGCGACCTATCTGTCTCTCATGGATCAGAATCTTGCCAATCTCGAGAAGGGGCTTGTGTGCCGCTAGAAACTCTCAAGGCCTCAGGGCTTAGCTGCAGCTACAACGGCATGGAGGTGCTGACCGATATCTCTTTCAGCGTCGCCAGCGGCGACTATCTGGGGATTGTCGGCCCGAACGGATCCGGCAAGAGTACTCTGGTCAGGGCATTGCTGGGTCTGCTGGAACTGGACGCTGGCAGCACAGAGCTTTTCGGCGCTCCTCTGGCCGAGTTTGCCGACTGGGCACGCATCGGCTACCTGCCGCAGCGGATCAGATTCTTCAACCCCAACTTCCCCGGAACCGTCGAGGAGATTGTCAGGCTCGGGCTGCTTGCGGGCGGGGCCAGACTCTCAAGAAGCTCGGCCGGCCAGAACATGGCGATTGACGCTGCGCTGGAGCTGTTGGGGATAGTGCCGCTGAAAAAGCGTCTGATCGGCGGCCTTTCCGGCGGACAGCAGCAGCGGGTGCTGTTGGCGCGGGCAATGGTGAACCGTCCGGAACTGCTGATTCTGGATGAGCCGACCACCGCTCTTGATCCGGAAACGCGCGAGCAGTTCTACGCTCTGCTGGAGCGGATCAACAGGAGTGAAGGGACAACGGTGCTGCTGGTAACTCATGATACCTGGAGCATCGGCAAATACGCCAGCCGTTTCCTGTATGTTGATAAAAAGATCATCTTTGACGGCAGCTTCGATGATTTCTGCCATTCCGAGGAGATGACGGCTTTCTTCGGTGAACATGCCCAGCATCTGATCTGCCACAGGCACTGACTATGATGCTGATTCCGGAAATATTCTCCTACGGCTTCATGCAGCGGGCGCTGATTTCAGGTCTGCTGATTGCGGTGCTTTGCGCGGTGCTCGGGGTTTTTCTCGTGCTGCGGCGGCTGTCGCTGATCGGCGACGGTCTGGCTCATGTAACCTTCGGCAGTGTGGCGCTGGCGCTGGCGTTACATGCGCAACCGCTTTTTGTGACCATTGCCGCGCTGCCCCTGGTGCTGCTCTCGTCGCTCGGCATCCTCCGGTTGACCGAAAAAGCGAGAATATTCGGTGATGCCGCCATCGGCGTCGTCTCTGCCGCCGGTATTGCTGTCGGGGTTATCCTGGCCGGGATCTCCGGCGGATTTAATGTCGATCTTTTCAGTTATCTGTTCGGCAATATTCTGGCAATCAGCAGTGCCGAGACCGTGCTGGCAGTAATCCTGTTCCTGCTGGTTACGGGGGTGGTTCTGTTCTACTACAATGAGCTGTTTGCCATTACCTTTGACGAAGAACTTGCCCGCAGCAGCGGCATCAGGGTGGAAAGGATCAATGCCATCCTGGCGCTGCTGACAGCCCTGACAGTGGTTCTGGCCATGAAGGTGGTCGGTATACTGCTCGTTTCGGCATTGCTGATCATCCCGGCGGTTACGGCGCTGCAGATTGCCAGGAGTTTCCGGGCAGCAATCACGGCGGCTTCCCTCTTTGCAGCCTTTTCCGTAATAGCCGGGATTGCTCTTTCGTTTCTGCTCAATCTGCCGACCGGCGGGCTGATCGTCCTGCTGAATATTGTTTTGCTGCTGCTGGCCATTGCCTGGCGGAGATTCTTCTTTAATTAACCAAGACGGCAATTGGCTGTGGACCAATGCAAACTATTGCGGACCATAGAAAGCGATCAGGCACTACCCGCCCCGGCATGGTTACAACTTCCAGGTTCCATCCACCTGAATCCGCGGTTATCAGCTTTGAGCCGCGTTCAACTTGTTTTCCCCCCAGGATTAACTTTTCAGCAGGCGTACCAGTTCCACTGCTGCCTCATAGCGGCCGAACGGGGCGATAATGTAGTAGCCGCCCGTTTTGCCGCGCATGCTTGCCAGTAATTCCATGGCAATCTTGAGCCCTTCTGCCGCTCCCGCTTCTTTTTCTTTCCCCTGCATCCGCTTCCTGACTTGGTCGGGAATTGTTATCCCCGGCACTTCGTTATGCAGGTATTCACAGTTGCGTTGGCCCACAAGCGGCATGATGCCGACCAGCAGCGGAATACCCAGCGATGCCGTCATTGCCGCCATCGCCGCCACTGTCCCGGCATCGTAGACAGGCTGTGTCTGGGCGAAGACAGCGCCTGCCGCAACCTTTTTGGCCAGCCTGGCGACCTGAACGTCCATTCTGGGTGTGTTCGGATTGAAAGCGCAGCCGATGGTAAAGGCGGTCTTTCCGGAAATTGACTGTCCCAGAGCGTTGACGCCGCTGTTCAGGTCGGAGATAAGCCTGATCAGTTCGAAAGAGTTGACATCGAATACCGATGATGCGCCACTCTGATCGCCCAATCTTGCCGGATCGCCGGTAACGGCAAGAATGGAGCGTATCCCCAGAAGGCTGGCCCCGAGCAGCTCGGACTGGAGCCCGAGGAGGTTACGGTCGCGACAGGTGATGTGCGGGATGACCTCGATGCCGATCTCCTCCTGGATAATCCGGGCCAGGGCAATGTTCCCCATCCTGACCCGTGCCAACGGGTTCTCCGCCAGATTGATCGCATCTGCGCCCGCCGCCTTCAAGGCCTCTGCTCCGGCAAGAACTCTGCTGCAGTCAAGGCCTTTCGGTGGGTCGAGCTCTACGGTAACGACCGGCTTTTCGCCCCAGCACGCCAGAAAACCTTTCCTGGTTTCTGTGCCGGCAGCGCCAGCCGCAGGCTCGGTGATCTCGATGAAAACCTGCCGCCGTGCAGGCTTTGCTCCCGCAAGCCGCTGCGCAAGCTGGCGGATATGCTCCGGCGTTGTTCCGCAGCAGCCGCCGATCAGCACAGCCCCAACCGCCGCCATCTCTGCACCTTTCTCCGCAAAATATTCAGGAGTAGTCCGGTACAGGTAGCGGCCATCGACATATTCCGGAAAGCCTGAGTTGGCAAAGGCCGCCAAAGGCTTTGAACTTCCTTTGGCGAGCTCTCCGAGAGTCAGCAGCACTTCACGGGGGCCTGCACCGCAGTTGGCGCCGATGAGGTCGGCTCCGGCAGCGGCGATTCTCTGCGCAGCCAGCGAAGCCTTTACGCCGGCGCCGGTGCGGCCCCCCTCCAGATACGCCATGCTGGCAATAATGGGCAGGGCTGTTTCCCGGGCGGCTTTAATGGCGCAGAGCAGCTGTTCCAGATCAGAGAATGTTTCCAGGATGATGAGGTCAGCGCCACCCTCCGCCAGCGGCAGTACCTGCTCAAGGAAGAGCGAGGTTATGGTGTCGGCGTCAAGTTCCCTCTCCTCACCTTTCAGCTTTGCCAGAGGACCGACTGCGCCGGCAATGAAAACTTTCTCCATTACACCGGATTCGGCTGCCGCCTGCCGCGCAATGGCGACACCCTGCCGGTTCATCTCGGCAATCTTCTTCTCCAGACCGATCGGGGCAAGGCGGGTCCGGTTGGCGCCGAAAGTGTTTGTTTCAATACATCTTGCTCCGGCAGCAAGATACTCCCGGTGCAGCTCTGCCACCAATGCCGGCCGGACAAGATTCAGGTGTTCGAAGTTGGCATCCAGGCCGACGCCTTTACTGTAGAGCATCGTCCCGATGGCGCCGTCGCCGACGATTACCTGTTGTTTGACCTGTTCAAGGAACTTCACCGCAAACCTCCACCGTATCCGGAAAAATGAATATCAAGCGCTTGACCGTACCTGAAATTCGTGGATAATTTCTAAGAAACAATCGGTCAAAAACAGTTTCATGTCAAGCAAGACTCTTCCTGCCGCTCCTTGCAAAGAGGAGGCAACTGGCTCCGGATCTTCCGCCGGAAAAGGCGGCTTGGCAGTGGGTATGACCTTTGCATAATATAATTAAACCAGTGTCATCAGCAGTGCTATGATTTTGGTGCCTCATGCGCCTATTGCCCACCTTAAAAACAAGGATTTCCCTATGGACAAGATACTGCTTGTTGATGCCGTGACGCTGGTCCGTGAAAAAAAGAAGGATCTCCTGTCATCTTCCCCGGTACATATTCTTACCGCGAGCGATGGCCATGAAGCATTGGCCGTTGCCCGCAAGGAGCTTCCGAATCTCATCGTCATGGACAATCACCTGCCGGCCATGGATGGTATCAGCTGTTGCAGGGCAATCAAGACAGATCCTCATCTCCAGCACATTCCGGTGGTCATTTTGACCAGCGCTGTGAAGCCTTCCGATTTTGAGGGGTGCAGCGCAACAGTTGCGAATGACTGGATAGCGAAACCGATTGACGGCAAACGGTTTTTGTCCACCCTTAAAAAATATCTTCCGGCCATAGAATGCCGCGGGCTTCGGGTCCCGCTGCGGACGGAGGTACGACTGACCATTAACGATGGTTTTCATGTCGGCATGACGAATGATATCAGTCCGAACGGCATCTTTGTCACCAGTGAATTGCAGCTTTTACCCGGCGATGAGGTGAGGTTTTCCTTCGTGCTGCCCGGCAGTGAGGCGCCAACCGAGGCGCGAGGTAAAGTTGCCTGGTTCAGGGAAAAAGGTTTCAGTGGCAAGTTCGCCTTGCATTCAGGTTTCGGGGTTGAGTTTCTCGAGATCACCGGCAAAGGGATGCCTTCCATACGGAAAAGTGAACTCGAGTCCTTTGTGTCTCTGCGCGCCGGAGCAGTTGCTGCGGATCCCGTCTGGATCTGAAACCGCTCCGGCGAAGGCGGCGGTGGTTGTTGAGCGACAGCCTGCAGACTAGGGCAATGGTTACGTCGATATGCCGCAACCATTTTTTGTTTCCTGGAAGCCAGCAGCATCGGACCGACGACCTGGTTCAATTGCAGTGCCCCTGGCATGAGATGCCGGTTTTTTCTCGTCGTCGCTCCCCGCTTTGTCGAACGGTCCGGGGACTGACCCGAAGGTCGGTAATGTCCGGGCGGGGTCCAACTTTCTGGCTGGTATGCCACTTTTCTCTGCCTTTGTTTGAAAAGTATGGCATCGAGAGCTGATCCTTCATCCCTCCCGCCATTCACTGTCCCACCCCATGCAGAAAATCGGGACAAAGAACCTTGAAAAATTTTCCAACTGGGGTATATATGTTGAAACTAATGTAACGTAGGGAGGGTAAACCATGCCTGGTTCTTATACGGTCGAATCGGTGCTTGCAGATGCTGCGCTGGAAACATTGAAACGAGCATACCATGGGAAAGAGACGCAAGATGTCGGCACGTTAATCCTCGAAGCCTATGAGACAATCGCCAAGCTGAAACAGGCCATCATTGACGCCTCCAGTGCCGACGACCTGGCGTATGATCCCTATGAGTTGTCAGACAGTAATTCGGCGGTTTAGCCCCACAATGGAACAGCAGGTGCGAAGCCGGGAGACGTAACAGTCAAACCGGCTTTCTGCTTAAAAAAGGAGGATCTCATGGCTCTCTGTGAATTTAGTGAAGGCTGCTCTTTCTTTACAGACGAATTTCGAGATAATCCACATACGAAAGAATTTTTATGTGACGCTTACTGCAATAACCACTTCACCACCTGTGCACGTTACAAAATTGCCGTAACTCATGGGATCGAGAATGTACCCCATGACCTTCTCCCTGACATTCCAAAGAATCCAAAGTGTTTTAGCGGAATTTGATTCCTGCCCTTGCCATGAAATGAACAAGAGGGTTCTCTGGCCACCATCCCCTGGTGCTTCAGGCATACCTATCCGGCGGTTGTTCTTTCTGTCCTGAATTGCTTGGATGGACTTGCTGCAGGTATGTTTCAGGGGTGAGGGTGGTACTGCCGCTTGCCGTTCTTCCTGGTTGCAACATCATTCCTTGCATTACCTGTCTCCCTTGCAAGCTTCGTCTACCAGTGTAGCCATGGGCCTTTGCATTCGTTTTCCAGGATGACAGAGGGTTGCTGTCTGCTGCTCCCTGATCTTTGCTGAGTACAGGTGATGTTTCCTTTTGAAATAAAAATGGGCAGA
>JAGFXN010000039.1 GCA_017861215.1 Deltaproteobacteria bacterium
AAAGTACACCGTGAACAGTGTCATGATCAGCATCATGACGAAAATCAGGATGCCGACAATCTTTACCGCCAGTCTCTTGTTCATAAGCCATCCTTGTGCTCTGACATACTTCTCTGCAAAGCTTATAGTAATTCATTAAGCATGTAAACAAATAGCGTTTTACAATTCAAGAGATTGCTGCTGGCGGGTTCATAGCTGACGTTTCCTATGACCATTGCATCGATGATACACAGGGAGAACCGAAGGGGACGCTGGTGACCAGCAGATCTTCGTTGACAAAGCAGCAACTTCCCCTGAAACTCCATGGCAGGAGGAATCAGAAAGTGCGCCAACGACGTTTGCTGTTTTTACTGTATTACGCAGGTGCCGCGACGGTAATTGCCTTCTGGCTGGGACAAGCGAACTGGCTGTTCTCCTATCGGCTGACAACCGACGGGATCGGCACCCAAGCGCAGGTCACGAAAACGACCTGTGCCGACAACTCGACATTCTCCTACCGGTTCAGCGTCGACGGACAAGCCATAGAAGGGAGCGGTGGCGATGGCAACGGCAATCCTCCGTGCCAATCCCTGAAGCCTGGCGATACTGTCCAGGTCTTTTATCTCGCCGCAGAGCCGCAGAAAAACCTGCCAGGAAACCCCAGGCAACGCCTCGGCAGTGAAACGGCTTTCATTGCGATGGCTGCCTTCATTCTGCCGCTCCTGCTCCTCTTTATCCTGTTCCTGATTCTGCGGCGGCGACAGCCGTAGCCGGGCAATGCAATTCTACTCCAGAGCAGACAGCGCTACTGCCTGTGTGACCTGGCAGATGGAGTGCCACGGACACCTCACCTGCCCCTCCCGTCTCGCAGCACCGCTCGCAACAGCAAAAGAGGCGCTACGGTTTCGTAGCACCTCTTTTGCTTGGCACCGATGCACATCATGGCTGAACCCGATACGGCGCTGCCTATTGGCAGGAGTGACGTCTGCTCATAATTCAGGCGCCTATTTGCCCCGTGATACGACTGCTTCGATATCGGCTAACGTTTGCGCCAGTTCGTAGCTCTGCACCGGCGTCCCCAACTGACGGGCAATTTGCGTAATAGAGAGAATGCCGCACACTGCCTGCTTGCCATCCTCGCTCTCAGCAACCACCAGCCCGTGTTGCCTGCCGGATTTTTTCAGAGTAGCAACAATCTGACCGACTTCAGCATTTTTTACATCTTCAATGTTCATCACTTCCAGTTCGCGCTGCGGGGTCATGAGGTCGCGCACCATAATATCTGCGTGCGTTCCGCCCATATTTTGCAGGAAGCGCATCGGCTTTTCCCCTAACACATCGCTTGCTGTCAACAATCCTGCCACGTTATCATTGCTGTCCAGTACTAACAGCATGCGGACTCCATAACGGATCATTTTGGAGTTGGCAATATCCATGGAAGCATGGGGACGCACAACAACCACTGAAACCTTGCTCAAATCGGTCATAACCGACAGAGCCGGATCACTGAGTTTCACATTCTTTGGAAGGATTTGAACCGGGCGCATGCAGGTGGAGCCGGTCTTTAACCTGGATGTGGGCAATGTATCGAATTCTCTAATCATGGTTTCACTCCTTCTAATTATTATGTAGGGGCTGGCTACGGATACAACGTACGAAGCAGATGGAAACAGGGGTAATAATTCGTTTTTGAGTGCCACCAATACCATTATCAACAAGCCATCGTCAATTCAATTTCGGGGAAATGAAGGGAACTTCCGGCCGGTGCGCGGCCTGGCAACCTGTCCTGAGTCAAACTCCTCTGCGGGAATTCAGGGTGTCAGGGCGACACAATCCACTCCCTACTTTCTTTTGCCAGATGAACGCGGTAGAGCCCCTTTGATTCGTCCGGAATGAGGTGCCGGAGCAGACGGAAGAGTACTATCGCTGGAGAACCTGCCGGGGACTGCTCCGGATTTCCCCGCCGCCCCCCCGGCTACTTTTTGCCCGCCCCGCCGACTGCCTGTTGCTCGAATTTCGGCAGAATGGCCTTGAAGAATGCATTCTTGACCAGCTCGACGATGATCTGCCAAGAGCTGGTCTCCGGTTTATTCAGCGGCCCCGAGATAGTCACCTTGGTGGCGACCTGCTGCTGCGACCTGTTTTCCAGGATCATGGCAGCCCCTCCGACCAGCATCTCGTACGCCTGGTGCGCCAGGGGTTTTCCCTTGTCCTTGCGCCGGTCATACACGACCATGTCCTTGAAGAACGGTTTGATATACCCGGAAACCCTGTCATCCTTGACGTGCAGCTCCGTGACCAGGGAAAAGCTGCCCGCTGACACGTCGAAATCGCCGTAGGTGCGCAGCAGATCGTTCATTGCGGTCAGCCGGGTGGTATTGATCCTGACGTACAGATCAAAGTCCTCGCCATGTACCTCGGGACGGAATGTCCCGGTCACCTTCGTGACGCCGCTGCCCATGAACCGGCCCTGCAGCCGCGCCTTGGCCGGACCGCGGGAGAACTTGTTGGACAGGTTGCTCAGCTGAAAATCGGCTTCGGAGAGAAACAGGCGGTACGGTTTCTTCGCCGCCCGGTTCACGAACCCCAGGCTGCAGCCGGTCAGGTTCAACTCATCGGCGCTGACCAGCAGTTCGGTCCTGTTCGTCAGCTTTCTGGCTGTCTTGCCGACCAGGACCGCGCGTTTCTTTTCTTCGGCGGCGGTCTGGCGCGTATGGATGTAGTCGATCTTCATTCCGTGGATGTGCAACTCTTTCAGGTGGGCGACCTGCACCGTCGGCGCATACTCCACCTCCCCGGAGGCGCCCAGCACGCCGCCGCTGACGGAGAAGCCGGAACGGGCCAGCATCGGCTTGAAATAATCGATCGGGATCTTTTCCAGCTTCAGGGCAGCCTTGATGGCGGGCAGCGGCTCGGAGAGAAAATTCGCCTTGCCGTCGATAGTGCCGTGCCCGCTCGCAAAGATCACCGTATCAAGATGGAAGCTGGATGGATAGACCTTGTCCGGCAGGCTGATGTTGCGGATGTTGGCTGCCTGAAGGTTCAGCTGACTCAGCACCAGCGGCCTGCTCGGGTCCTGATCGATATAGGTGACGCTGGCGTCCTTGATGATCAGACTGTTGATCTTGAGGGGATAGATGTCCTCCAACGCCCGCTGCCAGCCCCGTTCCTGCAGCGAAAGCTTACTGGCCGCCTCATTGTGCAACTGCTGCAGATTGATATTGAGTTTCGGCCTGTCCAGCCGGAACTCGGCGACGAGTTTCCCGGAGAATATTTCACGCCAGTGGATGCTTGCTTTTATGGCAGGGAAAAAGGCCACCGGAGGCTCCGGATGCGCATCCTGCCTGATGGTCAGACCCTTCAGGGTCAGAGCAAGGCCGATCAGCTCGACGTGCAGCTTCGGCAGCACCACGGAATAGCCCTTCAGGTCGCGGTTGATATTTCTCTCCATCATCCGCCGCAGGGGTTCGTCCAGCAGGAAAGAGGCAATGAAGAGGAGCAGCGCAAGGGCGGCCGGTACCCCCAGAGCCCAGCCTGCCGTGCGCTTGCTCAACAGCCTGCTGCGGGTTACAGAGGGCCTGTTTTCTGTCTGTTCTGCCATGGAATGTCCCTGCCCTTTGGAAAATCCGCCAATGGCATGTGGCGTCGCACCGGCAACACGAGCAGAGCTGCCTGCGCACGGGATGCTTCTGTGCAGGGTGAGTGTAGAGGTTGTGCCGATAATTATACATTGGTGTCTGTCTGATAATCAGCAGCGCTTTGTCAGGTATGGCTACAGGTTTTGTCCTACAGCAGCAGGGTCTGATCTGACAGGCGGCAAGCGGCGGGGCAATGCACGGTCATTGGGGTCTGCCTGCCAGGTTGCCGGATTGAAATAGAGAAGACCTCTTTCCTCCCTGAATATCAGCTCCCTGACCGTGGAATTGGTATATACTTTGGCAACTCTCTCAGGATGTTGGCAAGTGCACAGAGGAGGGACGGTGCAATGTTGAACGTCGAGCATTTTGGTGCCGGGCTGGCTGCAGAGCTGAATGCCATGCTGGCCGGCAGGATCGATGCGGCCGCTCTGTCGCGGGCCGTGGCACATGCTGCCGCCGCTGCGGAAGCCGTCTGCCGCAACAGGCCGATGGCCTGTGCCGCCGGCTGCCCCCACTGCTGCGTCCTTAACGTGGCGGTTCTCCTCCCGGAGGGGCTGGCCATTGCCGCCATGCTGCAGGCGCAGCTTGCGCCGGCAGCGCTCGACAGCCTGCGGCAGCGGCTCGCGACCCACAGCAGCTGGGTGCGCTGGATGGACGACGAGGAGCGCACTGCCCGCACGGCGTACTGCCCGCTGCTTGATGCAGCAGGGCGCTGTACGGTGCATCCGGTGCGCCCCCTGTCCTGCCGCGGGATCGCCTCCCTTGACAGCAGCTGCTGTCGGGAGGCCTTCAATCCGGTAATATCCGATCAGGAGCGGCTGGTTCCCGCCGACCTGCTGCGCCGCATGGTCTACGACGAAGCCTTCAGGGCGCTGGCCAGGGCACTGCGAAGCGGCGGTCTGAGCGACAGGAGCATTGACCTCGTGGAAGGGCTCCGGGCATTTCTGGAGCGCCCCGGGTGCCGTGAGCTGTACCTTTCCGGAGGGGAGCTGCCCGGGGAGTTATGGGGGTAGCGCTGAACGGCACGCCTCCCCCTTCCGCAGCAAACCATGGCGGCGCTTCGAGAAAAGGGTGAAACAGGCCGCTGCGCCATGTCAGCGGGACGGCTGCACAGAACCGCTGTAAAAGACCTCGCATGTGCCGCCTTGAACCAGGCGCTTTGCCTTCCGGTACAGCTTGATGATCGGCCCCGCCAGGGAGTCGACGGTGGTCACCCCGCTGAACGCGGGCTTTCCGAAGGAACCGCTGATGCTTTGTGTGAATTTTGCGCATCCCTGGTCATCAAGAAGCGCGACGATGACATTTTCATAGCGTTCGCTGACAAGATTGAGCCTGCCTTTCAGGGCAACTCGATTATGGGGCGTTGCCAGTCCGCAGTCCGTAGCGTCTGCCACACCGGACCTTATCTCCCACTGGGAGATGAACTGCGTGATGGCGCCCTGCCCTCCCCGGGTCTGCCGGTAGAGATCCCCGTACCGGTACCAGCCGGTCGCCAAGGTACCGAGCGGGCCGGCGACGAAGAATGCGCCGAGGTCGACCAGGTTGAACTCCTGGCTCGTTTCGAATTTTGAGAGGACCTTGTCGAGATCCATGGTATAGATGACGAGATTATCTCCCCGGAGGGAAAATGTGCCGTCCATGCTGCCCAGCAGCGTGCGACCCCCCTGTTTTTTTATCGTCAGGGAGGCAAGAAGATCACCCTTGCCGCCAATGACCCTTCTTGCGCCGATGGCCTCTTCGAGTTTTTCGAAATCCAGCTGCGGCACCTTGACATTGAATGCATAGACAGCAGCGGCGCCCGACCAGTCTACCGTGGCAGCGCCTTCACCCTTCGCGCCGAAGATATCCATGGTAAAGGGCTTGAGGTGACATACCCCCTTCTCCGCCTGCAGGGAACTCCTGACGTTCCGGATCAGGAGGGTTTTTTTTCGCAGTTCCCTGCACTCCATGTTTCCCGAGAATGAGACGCTCTTGAGCACGTCGCCCGCAGCATCCCCGAACGAAAGATCCTTGACCGCCAGAGTGACATCTAGCAACTCCGTTTTTTCACCCGTTTTGCGGTCAAGATAGACCAGCGACCCTTTGGACAGCCTGAGTTCACGCAGACCGGCAACCGTTTGCAGCCAGTTTCCCGTCGCTTTCTTTTCCTTGCTTTCGAAATTATATCGCCCCGCAGCGTCCTTGACGACGGTGACAACCGGTTTGACAAGCTCGCAGCCGATGACTTCGTATTGCTTCTTCAGCAGGGACAGCAGCTTCATCCTGATGTTGAGGGTATCAAGGGAAAGGATTTCGCTGCCGCTGCCGCCAACATGGATATCCTCGGCGGTTATGCCAAAGGGAAAGAATGAGAGCCCCATCTTGCCGTGAATCCGGACATCCAGGCCGGTCGCCACGGAGGCGGCGGTTTCGAACTTCGGCTTGTAATGGTTACTGTCGAACGAAGCGACAAAGAAAATGGCGGCGGTCACGATCAGGGCTGCAACGCAACCCGCGATCAGCAGACTTTTTCCTCTTGGTGCTGTCATGGCTTTTCTCCATGGGAAGGACATACTAAGAGCTTATCCGTAAATAAGCATTACAGGCTCGCATCCCGTCTTCACGGCATCTTTGCCCGTGCCTCAATCGTAAAATCCTCGACGTAGCTATGCTACGCCTGCGGTTTTGCTCAATCGACCCGGTCAAATCTGCCATAAATCCGGGCGCGATCTCTCATAACGTTATTTACGGATAAGCTTTAACTATAACAACCATTAATGCGAAGTCCATGGTAAAAACTACACCACTGCGTCCCGCTGGTTACGGCAGCTGTTCGTTCAGCACCGGAATTCTGCGGACAGTAGAGGGACCGGCTCCTCTCACGCACCAGCGCTGCCGAACAGCAAGTTTGCCGGTTGAATTTCCGTCACGGCCTGTTATGGTACTATAGGGCAAGAGACGCAGAAACAGAAAATGGCGTCAGGTAAGCCTGCCTTGACGATTACCCGCAAAGAGGAGTCCGAACATGTTGTATGCCCGACCGTTGTCTCTGCTGCTGCTCTCCCTGGTGACCGGCTGCGCCTTTGTCAATGTCCCCCTGAAATCTCCTCCCTCCCCTCTGGAAGAGCAGGTGCTGGAGGGTACGGGGCACAGAAAGATCCTGCTCATGGAAGTGAGCGGCACTATTACTGAAGACGAACGTTCCGGCGGGATTCTGGAGGAGCGGATCCCCTCCACGGTGTCGCTGGTCCGGGAAGTGCTGCGCAAGGCCGAAAAGGACCGGGACATAGCCGGGGTGATCCTGCGGATCAATTCTCCCGGCGGCACGGTTACGGCCAGCGACATCATTCATCATGACATCACGGAATTCAGGAAACGCACCAGGCTGCCGGTGACAGCGAGCATTCTCAGCGTTGGCACTTCCGGCGGCTACTATGTGGCTGCTGCCGCTGACGAGATCGTCAGCCACCCCACCGCCATTACCGGCAGCATCGGCGTGATCCTGATAAAGTTCAATCTGGAAGGGGTGATGGCCAAGGTCGGCGTGGAGGCGCAAACCGTCAAATCCGGCGACAAGAAAGACATCCTGTCGCCGTTCCGGCGCGCCACTCCGGAAGAGGAAAAGCTGGCCCAGGAGATCATCGACCAGCTTCACAGCCGTTTTCTGGATGCTATCCTCGCCCGCCCGAACAACACGCTTACCCGCCAGGAGTTGCAAAAACTGGCGGACGGGCGCCTCTTCACCTCGGGACAGGCGCTCGCGGCAGGACTGATTGACAGGATCGGCTATCTGGACGATGTCATCGCAATGATGCGCCACAAGGCAGGGGATCGGGACGCGCGGATCGTGACCTACTACCGGCCCGGCAGTTACAAGGGGAGCATCTATGCCGGTGCCGGCCATCAGGGAGGTCTGTTCGCCCTGTTTGGCGGGCTGGACCCCTTTGCGGCCGGGAGTTTCATGTACCTCTGGCGACCGTAAACCGGGCAGCGGCTCCAGTGACAGTGGCAGCCGGGTCGAAGCCGGCACGATTCCAAACCAGTCCGCAGCCAGAACGGAAAACGCCGTGAAACCTCATGTTGATGGGTTCACGGCGTTTTAGTATCCAAGCTGACCGGCTGCTGCTATTTTACATCGAGCAGTTCAACTTCGAAGATAAGGGTTGCATTCGGCGGGACATCCCTGCCGGCGCCGCGGGCGCCGTAGGCAAGTTCAGGCGGACAGACCAGCTGGGCTTTGCCGCCGACCTTCATCAGCTGCACCCCTTCGGTCCAGCAGGGGATAACCCCGGTGAGCGGAAACTTGATCGACTGTTTCCGCTTGTAGGAGCTGTCGAACTCCTTGCCGTCCGGCAGGGTGCCGCGATAATTGACTTCAACGGTGCTGGCGGCAGTCGGCGCTTTACCGCTGCCATCCTTGAGGGATTTGTAGACCAGTCCGGACTTGGTTTTTACGGCCCCTTTTTCCTTGGCGGCCTTATCGATGGTGTCGTTGGCCATGACAAAGGCCGGCACCGCCAGAGTCGTGGCAATTGCTGCAATGATCAGTCGTTTCATTTCTGCTCCTTACTGAGATGGGAATTTGGATGCGACAGCGTCATCTTAGCATTGGCAGTCAGCTGCCGTCAATGGGGCTGAGATTCCAGAGACAGCCTTTGACCCGAGACCCCCTCCTGGCGGAGTGTCTTTCGGGCTTTTCAACCTGATAAACATGATAGGAAAAAAGGAGTAGCCCATGGATCGATCGTCGCGCAACCGGCTTACGGAACGGCTCCTGCCCCTGTTTCCCGGTACGACGCTGTTCGAGCGGCTGGCCCGGTCAGTCTGCCGCGCCGGCTGCCTCCCCCGCAAGGAACTGTACGAAGCGTGGGAGGTGGCACGGCGGGTGAGGCGGCGCTTTCGCGGCGGGCGGGTGGTGGACCTGGCCTGCGGCCACGGGCTGCTGGCGCAGATTCTGCTGCTGCTGGACGACAGTTCGTCCCTGGCCCTGGCCGTTGACCGGCGCCTCCCGGAGCAGGCCGCCAGGCTTGCTGCCTGCCTGAGGGAGGATTGGCCCCGCCTGGCAGGCAGGGTGGAGTTCCTGGAGAGGGATCTGGCAGAGGTGGAACTGCAGCGGCACGACCTGGTCGTGTCGGTGCACGCCTGTGGCGGGCTGACCGATCTGGTGCTGGAGCGGGCAGTACTTGCCGGGGCGCGGGTAGCGGTGCTCCCCTGCTGTCACGATCTGGACAGCGGGAACCAGGGGGGTCTGCGGGGTTGGCTGGACGGGCCGCTGGCCCAGGATGTGCTCCGGGCGACCCGGTTGCGTGCCGGCGGCTATCGCGTTGTAACGCAGCTGATCCCCGCTGACATCTCACCGAAAAACCGCCTGCTGCTGGGGGGACCGGCCGGTTCGTGACGCGAAAGGCAAATCAAAGCCTTACAGCATGAGGATCTTTTCCCGGTGAATCAATACCTCAAAGGCAAGGGCGGCTTTAAGGAGCAGTTTCTGCACTTCCGGCACCATCTCACCCAGATGTTCATCTCCTTCAGCATAGAGGATATTGACAATACGCCCGGTGATAAGCAACGGCATGAGCAGTACTGATTTCGGCCTGTCCCCACCCAAAGCCTTCCGCAGCTCATTATTGGCAGCACTGTCCGGCAGCGGCCCCAGATAAAGCCCCGCACCGTCTGCCACCGTTTTCAGGGCCGAGTGCCCGGCCAGTGAGATCCGGATCTGCGCCATGTGAGGAATCGCCTCCTGCCGGCAGACTCCT
>JAGFXN010000226.1 GCA_017861215.1 Deltaproteobacteria bacterium
TCGAAGAGCGGGAAACGAAATTCGGCAGGGTCCGCTACAAGGTGACAGACTCGGGTGAAAAGCCCGAGTACGAGGATTGCCGCCGCATTGCCGTTGCCACCGGACTGCCGCTCCGGGAAATTTACCGGCAGCTGGAAAAAGCGGAGTGAAGCCGTGAGCCTTTTTATCAAAATTTTCGCCACCTGGGGAGGGAGCGGCTACGCACCCGTTGCCTCCGGCACCTTCGGCACCCTGGCGGCAATCCCGTTCTATCTGCTATTGGCGAAGCTCTCCCTCCCCCTCTACCTGCTGACTCTGACCGCCTTCTTCTTCCTTTCCTGCTGGGTCTCCGGCCGGGCGGAGATCATCTTCAATGAAAAGGATTCCGGCAAGATAGTCATCGATGAGGTGGTCGGCTATCTGGTGACCATGATCGCCATTCCTCTCGACTGGCGCTACATTGTCGCCGGGTTTTTACTGTTCCGTTTTTTCGACATCGTCAAACCGCCGCCGGCCCGCTGGTTCGACCAAAATGTGAAAAACGGCTATGGCGTGGTGCTTGACGATGTTGCCGCCGGAGTTTATGCCTGGCTCTGCCTGCTGCTCTTGACGAGGTTTGTGTGAACGGTCTGGATCGAAGAGTTGCCGGGCTGCTGCGCAGTTCGGGGTTGACCGTTGCCGTGGCCGAATCGTGCAGCGGGGGGCTGCTTGCCAAAAGACTCACGGACATCCCCGGCTCATCCGCCTATTTTCTGCTTGGCACCGTGACCTATGCCGACAGCGCCAAGACCAGGGTGTTGTCGGTGCCGGCCGACATGCTGGCGTCACACGGCGCAGTCAGCGCCGCGGTCGCAGCCGCCATGGCAGAAGGGGTGCGGCTGCTGGCCGGCAGCGACCTTGCTCTGGCGACGACCGGCATTGCCGGGCCTGACGGCGGAACGCCCGCCAAGCCGGTCGGTACCGTCTATATTGCCCTGGCTGCCGCTGATGGCTGCCGGGTATTTTGCCACTGCTTTGCCGGCAGCAGGGAAATGGTCAGGGAGGCTACCGCAGACGCAGCCCTGGAGCTCCTTGCCGGCCGGCTTGTCACCGTTGCCGCAGCGTAAGGGAATAGCTTGAAAGCGCTGCGGCAACTGTGTTAATACTTTAAACCCTAACTGAACGAATCAAGAGGAGCACTACCGATGCAAGAGCGCGAAAAAGCGATTGACCTGGCGGTCAGCCAGATAGAGAAGCAGTTCGGCAAAGGGGCGATCATGCGGCTCGGCAACGACCAACCGCTGCCGGATGTGCCGGCGATTCCGACCGGGGCACTTTCACTGGACGTGGCGCTCGGCGTCGGCGGTGTGCCGCGCGGCAGGGTCATCGAGATTTTCGGTCCGGAATCATCCGGCAAGACCACCCTGGCCCTGCATATCGTCTCGGAAGCCCAGAAACTGGGAGGAATTGCTGCCTTTGTCGATGCCGAGCATGCCCTTGATATCGGTTATGCCCGCAAGCTCGGCGTCAAGACCGATGACCTCCTTGTTTCCCAGCCTGATACCGGGGAACAGGCGCTGGAAATTACCGAGACTCTTGTCAGAAGCGGCGCCATCGATGTTCTGGTAATCGACTCGGTGGCGGCTCTCGTGCCGAAAGCGGAGATCGAGGGGGAGATGGGCGACTCCCACATGGGCCTGCAGGCACGCCTCATGTCGCAGGCGCTCCGTAAACTGACCGGCATCATCTCAAAATCAAACTGCTGCGTCATCTTCATCAATCAGATCAGGATGAAGATCGGCGTCATGTTCGGCAATCCGGAAACAACCACCGGCGGCAATGCCCTTAAATTTTACGCTTCGGTCAGAATGGATATCAGAAAGATAGCTACCCTGAAGCAGGGGAATGACGTCATCGGTTCCCGCACCAAGGTAAAGGTGGTCAAAAACAAGGTGGCGCCGCCGTTCAAGGAGGTCGAATTCGATATTCTCTACGGCGAGGGGATCTCCAAGGTGGGGGATCTGATCGATCTGGCGGTCGACAAGGGGATAATCGACAAGAGCGGGGCCTGGTTCTCGTACGGCAAGGATCGTATCGGTCAGGGCCGGGAGAATACCCGCATCTTCCTGAAGGAGCGTCCTGAAATGTGCGCCGAAATCAGAGAGAAGCTGCTTGCTGTCCTCGGTCTTCCCGGTGCAGTCGTCAAGGAGTAAATCATGGAACTGAGCGAGATCCTTACCGTTGCGGTCAAGGCGAGAGCCTCCGACATCCATATCAAAAGCGGTCTGCCGCCGGTCGTCAGGATAGACGGCAAGCTCCGGCCCATTCCGAACGCACCCAGGATGTCCGGCGATTCAGTCATGGCGATGGCGCTTTCCATGATGAATGCGCGCCAGAGGCAGCAGTTTGAAGACAATTACGAGGTTGACCTGTCCCACGGCGTCCCGGGCGTCTGTCGCTTCAGGGTGAGCGCCTATCACCAGCGCGGCAGCGTGGCGATAGTTTTCCGGGCGATTTCCTTCAATATCCCGACCCTCGAAGCACTCAATCTGCCGCCGGTGCTGAAAAAAATCGCCTCGGAAGAGCGGGGGCTGATCCTGGTAACCGGGACTACCGGCAGCGGCAAATCCTCCACCCTGGCGGCCATGATCGATTACATCAACGAAAGCCGGACCTGCAACGTCATCACGGTCGAGGATCCGGTCGAATTCCTCCACCGTGATAAAAAAAGCATTATCAGTCAGCGTGAGGTCGGTTTTGACACGCTCTCCTTTGCTGCGGCCCTGAAAGGGGCGCTCCGCCAGGATCCGGACGTCATCCTCGTCGGCGAGATGCGCGACCTGGAGACAATCGAAACCGCGATTACCGCCGCCGAGACCGGCCACCTGGTCATGTCCACCCTGCATACGCTTGACGCCGCTGAAACCGTCAACCGGATTATCTCGGTTTTCCCGCCATACCATCAACGTCAGGTAAGGATGCAGCTCTCTTCGGTAATCAAGGGGGTAATTTCCCAGCGCCTGGTGCCGAAGATAGACGGTAAAGGTCGCGTACCGGCAGTCGAAGTCATGATCGGCACGGCGCGTATCAAAGACTGCATCGACGACAAGGACAAGACCAAGCAGATACCGGATGCCATTTCCCAGGGATTTACCACCTACGGCATGCAGACCTTTGACCAGTCGCTCATGCAGCTCTATTCCACCAAGCTGATCAGCTTTGAAGAGGCGCTCAGGCAGTCAACCAACCCGGATGACTTCAAGTTGAAGATATCGGGAATATCGTCCACCTCCAACAGCAGCTGGGATCAATTTGCCTCGGAAGAGGCTGCCGAAGAGCCTGCCGACGGGAAAACCGATATTGAGAGGTTCTGACAAGACTGCTGCTCCCGATGCCTACCTGAAAGCTCTGGATCTCCTCGCCAGGAGGGACCACAGCAGGGGTGAGCTGCGTAAAAAACTCG
>JAGFXN010000040.1 GCA_017861215.1 Deltaproteobacteria bacterium
AAGCCGAAGCGTTCACGCTGCCGGAACTGCCTGCCGAGCCGGAGGAGTTTTTGCCGGTGGACGAGCCCCGGCTGGCAGCCGCAGCGGATGTTTGCGGTGAGATTCCGGCCGGAAATGATCTGCCGCAACACGAAGCGCCGCAAACTGTCGCCGCAGCGGAGACGACCGTCTCCCGCCCTGCTGTGCCTGGCGCCACACCTGCCCGCTCGGGCTATAATCCTCTTGCCACGATTCTGACAGGTCGTGAAGTGTCCGAGGATGCTGAAGAGTCGTCCGTCATTCAGCAGCAGCTGCTTTCTGCAGCTGAGGTTGAGGAGTATCTCTGCTTCAGGGTTGCTGATGAAGAGTATGCCCTGAATATCATGGCGATCAAGGAGATAATAAAGCCTCGCGAAGTGACGGAAGTGCCGCGTATGCCGGATTTTATCTCCGGTGTTATTTCGCTGCGCGGGGTGATAATTCCTGTCATGGATATGCGCCTCAGGCTCTCTCTGCCGGTCCGGGGGGCAAAGGGGCGCGAACGGATCATCGTGCTGCGGACTGACGCCGGTTTCTGCGGAGTCCTCGTTGATGAGGTGGTGCAGGTGGCGAGGATCCGCAAAGCAGATATTGAAGAGGCGCCTGCAGTACTGGAGGAGATAGACCGTGAGTTTGTCAGGGGTCTTGGGCATTATGACAACAGGATGCTTATTCTGCTCAATCTTGAAACCATCATTAACATCAACACTCATTAGTGCCGAACGAGTTGTGTTGCGCTCTCAAGGGGTGCCTGGGGGTAACAAACCATGAAAAATACACGCATTCTTGTTGTTGAAGACGAGGAGAGCCTGTTAAAGCTGGAGAGCATTCTTCTCGGCTCCAGAGGGTATCTGGTTACCGGCGTCAAAGACGGACTCGCGGCTCTCAAGGCGCTGACTGAAAGCAGCTTTGATCTTGTCCTGCTTGACATAATGATGCCCGGCATTGACGGCTTCGAGGTCTGCCGCCGCATCAGGGAGAATCCGCAGACACGAGAAATACCTGTTGTCATGCTGACCGCCAAGAAGAGTGCCGTTGACCAGGCAAGAGGATTTGAGGTAGGAGCTGACGCGTATCTCACCAAACCGTTCAAATCGATAAAAGTTATGGATATGATAGAGAGTCTGCTCGCCAAGCGACGCCAGGCAGGCTCATGATCATGGCCAGACGGTAAAGAGGGTTTTTAATGACCAGTGAAATCAAAGAAATTCAGGTAGCCTGTTTCCGGTTGGTGGATGATATTTATGCAGTGGATATCATGAGGATAAAGGAAATTATCCGTCCCCAGAAGCTGACATCCCTGCCCAAGGCACCGTCTTTCATCGACGGTGTCATCAACCTGCGCGGTGCGGTTATTCCTGTTGTTGACCTTCGAAAACGATTCTGCATGCCGGAGCGGGAAACCGGTTCAGCCACCAGGCTTCTGATCGTCCGTCTTGCCGCCCAGACGATCGGACTGGTGGTTGATGATGTCACGGAAGTTATCACCGTCCCGGTAAAAGATATCAAACCGCCGCCTTCAGTCTCTGCCGGCGTGATAGCCGAGTATCTCCTTGGTGTCTGCCTTGCGGGAGAAGTTCTGGTTATGCTTCTTGATATCGACCGACTCCTGACAACCCATGAAGTTTCCGCGATTGAATCATTGTCATAATTATTCAGCCGCACCTTGTGAGGAGAGACGTTATCCATGTTTATCAGTTGTCCGTTATGCAGAACCAGGTTCAAGTTTGACGAAAACAAGGTTAACAGTTCCGGAATAAAGCTCAAATGCAGCAGATGTGCCGCCATTTTCCGTCTGGCAGTTGACAGGGAGTCCAGGGCAGGTCGTCTTTCGGTACTGGTTGCCCATGAGAGTACGGAGTTCTGTGCAGCTGTGCAGAAAGTTCTTGCAGCTGAGCCGTTTGACATTATCTCCTGTCACGACGGCAAGGAAGCCCTGGATCTGGTGTTGAAGCTGCTGCCGGATGTGGTATTGCTGAATGTCGCGCTACCGACGCTGTACGGCTTTCAGATTTGTGAAGCGCTACGTGCGGAACCACGGACAGAGAGCATCAAGATAATCCTGCTTGCCGCGATCTACGACAAGACCAAGTACAAGCGCTCGCCCCAATCGCTGTACGGTGCTGATGACTATATCGAGCAGCATCATATTCCGGATGCCCTGGCGGCAATGATCTACCGGCTGGCGGCAGACGCTGCTCCTGTTGCCGGGGGTAGTGGTGAAACCTCTGCCGTTGAGGAGGACGTTGCTAGCGCACCCGAAAGAATAACCCCTGCCGAAGCTGTCAGGCAGGAAGATGCAAGAAAGGTGCTGATGGCACAGCAGTCGACCGGCATCTCGGCAGAGGTTGACAGCCTGTACCGGGCGGAGCGTCAACTGGCAAGAAGCATTGTTTCGGACATCTCCCTGTATCGGGAAGCGGAACTCGAAGAGGCGGTCAGAACCGGTAATATCGAACTCTGTCTGGGTGTTGAGATACGTGATGGCCGTGCTATTTACGAGAGCAGGCTGCCTGAATCAGCCGCATTGCCGGTTGATTTTTATGCAGAGGCTTTGAACGAGCTTTTCAGCCAGAAGAGGCGTGAGCTTGGAATCAAGGATGTCGAGGTGCAGAGTGGAACCGATTGATGATCTGCTGAAAAGACTTGAATCTGCAGATGAAGAAGAGCGGCGGCTGGCTGTCTCGGCACTGTCGGGATTCCCTTTTCATGAAGTGAGAAGTCTTGCTGTTGCTGCCCTGGGTGACGAAAGCTGGCGCGTCAGAAAAGAGGCGGTCGATCTTATCCTTTCTGTTTCACCGGGGGAGGATCTGGCAAGAGAGCTGATAACGCTTCTGGCCGTGCAGGGGAATGCCGGACTGAAGAACTCTGTCGTCGAAGTGCTGCAGATGGTAGGCGAGAAAATCCTGCCTCACCTGGTGGAGCATCTTGCCCATGAAGATGCCGGGGTACGCAAATTCATTGTCGATATCATGGGTGGGATCGGTTCTGCGGCAAGTATCCCTGAACTGACAGCAGCCCTTGCCGACAGTGATGCCAATGTTGCGGCTGCCGCTGCCGAAAGCCTCGGTATGATTGGCGATGCAGTAGCCCTGCCTGCGCTGCTGAAGGCTCTGGAGCGTGATGATCTTCTGATCCGCTATGCCATTCTCGAAGCGCTGGTCAAGATCGGCACTCCTGTCCCTCTCGGGGCAATTACTCCGCTTGCCGGCGATCCGCTGCTGAAAAAAGCCGTGTTTGAATGTCTTGGTGTTATCGGTGATCTGGCCTCGGCTCCTTTGCTCGTGGATGGTTTGAGCGACCGGGCGAGGAATGTCAGAGAGGCGGCGTTGACGGCTCTTGCTCTGCTCCGGAGCCGAACGGCTGCCGATCAGTTCAGGGCGTCCGCCGGCAAGAGACTGCAGGCGCTTGCCGGAACCGAAACCGTCGAATACCTCACGGCGATGCGTGAAAGTCCCGATACGAAGATCAGAACCTCTGCCATTGTCATACTCGGCCTGGTGGGCGATCCTCGTGCGGTTGATGCCTTTATCACGGGATACCGGGATGAAAGCCTCCAGCTGGCAGTGCTGGCGGCGCTGCGTGGCATGGGGGGGATGATCGGCCCCCTTCTGTACAGCCGCTGCCTTTCTGCCGATGAGGAAGAACGCTGCATCATAACGCATATCGCCGGAGAGCTGGAACTTGCGGAGTCCCGGGACATTGTTGCCGCCGCCATGGATGACCCTTCTGCTACTGTCAGGGCGCTTGCGGCTGAAGCTGTCGGCAAATCCGGGATGACAGAGCTTATCCCTGCGGTGGTCAAACTGCTGACCGATATGAGTGGCGAGGTGAGAAAACGTGCCACCGGAGCACTGGTGCGGCTTACGGATGTTGCCCGGGAGGATGTTGCTGCTGCAGCGCAACTGCTTGCTGAAGCGGAGAGTGCAGATTGCCGCCGGCAGGCCGTCAAGCTTTTCGGGGCGCTCAGGGATGTCGGCCATCTGCATTTTCTCGGCAAGGACGAAGATGCACAGGTGCGGCGCGAAGCGATTACCACTCTTGGCGACATTCGTCTCCCTGACAGTGCCGGCAGAATTGCCATGGCTCTGACCGATGAAGAGGCTGATGTCAGGGTGGCGGCGGCAACGGCGCTTGGCTGGAGCGGATTTGCAGATGAGACGCACTCCCTGCACCTGGCGCTCCTGGATCAGTCGCCACGGGTGCAGGTGGCGGCTATGAAAAGTCTCGGCCGGCGTCAGGACGCTGCAGCATTCACGACAATCGCCGCTTTTATTGAGTCGGCCTCAGGCATGCTGCAGATTGCTGCCATGCAGGCTGTCGTGCAGATTGATCCGGTCAGGGCTGTACTGTTGTTGCAGAGAGCGAAAACTGATCATGACGAAGAGGTAGCAAGGGTTGCCGCCAATCTTCTTGATGTTCTTGAAGAAAGGGTTTGATGCTATTTTTAAATGATTCAGACATCAAGATGACGGATGAAGAGTACCTGCTTGTCAGGGATCTGATTTACAACTTCAGCGGCCTGTTTTTTGCTGAAGAGAGCAGGTTTCTGCTTGAGCGCAGGCTGGCCCAGAGGCTTGCCCATCATCAGCTGGCAACTTTCCATGATTACTACTACTACCTCCGCTACGACCAGAACAGAGAGCAGGAACTCTCTGACATCATGGATCTCCTCACCACGAACGAGACGTATTTCTTTCGCGAATCGTTTCAGCTGAAGGCTTTTACGGATGAGATTATTCCCGAGGTTTCGGCGATAAAGAGTGCCAGAGGGGACAGAACTCTCAGAATCTGGAGTGCAGGCTGTTCAACCGGTGAAGAACCCTACACGATTGCTATGCTGCTTCTTGAGAAACCGGAACTTGCCGGCTGGACGATCGAGATCGTCGGCACTGACATAAGCCAGCGGGTTCTTCATCAGGCGCGTAAAGGTGTTTATGGCAACTCTTCCTTCCGGGTGACCGAGCCTGTGTACAAAAACCGGTATTTTCACGAGCAGGATGGCGGTCACCGGGTTGCCGACAGAATCCGTGAGCTGGTAACTTTCAGCAGGTTGAATCTTTATGATCAGAGCCGCTTTCTCTTTCTCGGCAAGATGGATATCATTTTCTGTCGCAATGTTATTATCTATTTTGACCAGCCTGCAAAAAAGAAAGTGATAGAACATTTTTACAGCACCTTGAACCCTGGGGGGTTTCTCCTGCTCGGACATTCGGAATCGTTGATGAATATTACTACGGCATTCAGTTTGCGTCATTTCAAGAACGACATGGTGTATGAAAAGCCTGCCAGATCAGAAGGGGAGTCGCATTGAAGAAAGTCAGGGTACTGGTCATAGATGATTCTGCTTTCAGTAGACGGACAATTGTCAGGCTGCTTGAAGAGATTCCCGGCGTGGAAGTGGCCGGCTACGCGATAAACGGTGAAGAGGGTCTGCGCAAGGCGATGGATCTGCGCCCGGATCTGATAACCCTTGACCTGGAAATGCCCGGCATGGATGGGTTCACTCTGCTCAGGATCATCATGAGCGCCTGCCCCGCTCCGGTTCTTGTCGTCAGTTCCCATAGCGATGACGAAAGGGTCTTCAAAGCCCTTGAACTGGGCGCAGTTGATTTCGTTGCCAAGCCGAGCAAGGTTTTGTCGGATCAGCTTCTTGAAATCCGGGATGAGTTGCAGCAGAAAGTCAGTACCATTCTCAACCTCAATCTGCAAGGCTTTAAGGCGAGAACCAGTGCCATCCTTCACGAGCCTGCCCCTGCAAGAAAAGCGGCAAAACTGCCTAGAGGCGGCATCCAGAAATTTGAACTTGTTGCCATCGGCTCGTCTACCGGGGGCCCACCGGCTCTCCAGAAGATTTTGTCGGAGATGCCTCATGAACTTCCTTTTGCGATGCTTGTTTCCCAGCATATGCCCGCCGGTTTTACCAAGACTTTTGCCGAGAGGCTGAACCGGATGTTCCCATTTACCGTGCATGAGGCTTCTGACGGCGAACCGGTCGTAAAGAATACGGTTCTTGTTGCACCTGGCGCTATGAACATGATAACTGTCCAGGTCAAGGACCAGGTGGTGGTCAGGCTCAAGACCCCGACGCCAGAGGATAAATACAGTCCGTCAATCAATGTGATGTTGACATCGGTGGCACGTGTCTACGGAAGTCGGGCCTTGGCGGTAATCCTTACCGGGATGGGGAATGACGGCAGTCTCGGTATCCGGAAGATTAAGGAGCATGGTGGCGGCGTCCTTGCCGAGGCTGAAGAGTCATCAGTGGTTTTTGGCATGCCGCGTGAGGCAATTGCCACCGGCCTGGTAGACAAGGTTGTCCATCTGGATCAGATGGCGTCAAAAATAATCGAATTCTGCGGTTTCAGATAAGAGGAGGTATTTGCAAATGCTAGAAGAAGAATCCGGATACAGAGGGAAGGCAGAGGAGTTTCTGCAGGCATTCAAAAAAGGGGCGGAGTTTACCCATGAGCTGCTCAAGGAGAATGAACGTCTACGGTTCCGTGTGCTGGAACTTGAAAACGCCCTTGGCGATCATTCTGCCGGGGCAGGTGCAGAGCAGAGTTCCGTTCTGATAAGCCGCATCAAGGAACTGGAACAGGAAAAACAGGATATTCTGGATCGTATTCGCCAGGTAGAGGATGAAAACCAGGACTTTGCCAACCGTTACATTGAGATTGAGTCGGAAAACAACAACCTGGCAAATCTTTACATTGCAAGCTATCAGCTCCATTCGACGCTCGATTTCAAAGAGGTCCTGCAGATCATCATGGAGATCGTGATTAACCTGATCGGCGCCGAAGAATTTTCGCTCATGCTGCTTGACGAGAAAAACGGCGATCTCCGGGCGGTTGCCTGCGAAGGGATGGATCGTGAGGAGATCCCCCCGGTAACGCTTGGCAGCGGACTGATCGGTCAGACCGTGCAGAGCGGCGAAAGCTATTTTACGGAAAATATGGAAACTTATCAGCGCGACATATTGAATCCGATGGTCTGCGTGCCGCTGAAGATCAAGGATCATGTCATCGGTGTGCTGTCAATTTACAAGCTGTTGATTCAGAAGGATAAGTTTGCCCAGGTCGATTATGAACTCTTCACGCTTCTGGCAGGTCATGCGGCGACGGCGATATTCGGCGCACGACTTTACTCGGATTCGGAGCGAAGGCTCTCTACCATACAAGGGTTCCTTGATCTCATTACCAAATAAAGGAATTATTTCAATATCCTCGGAGGGGTATTAATATGGCGGATTATAATATATTAATTGTTGAAGATTCTCCGACTATGCGGCAGCTTATTTCTTTTGCCCTCAAAAGGATCAAAGGCGTCAGGATTGTCGAGGCGAGTGACGGTGTTGACGGCCTGAAGAAGATTTCTGCGGAAAAGTTTCAGATGATCTTTACCGACATTAACATGCCGGTAATGGACGGACTCAAGCTGATCAGCCTTGTACGTGAGGATGTCAATCACAAGGGAATCCCCATTGTCGTCATCACTACCGAAGGGGCGCAGGAAGATCGTCAGCGGGCCCTGGCGCTCGGTGCCAATGATTATATTACCAAGCCAATCCAGCCGAACCGGATACTTGAAGTCGCCAGGCAGCTGTTACAGATAACCTGAGGTCCAGGGCAGCGGCAGTCTGGCGCTGCCGCGGCAGCCGCTCTTGCGGATCCGGTGCTGCAGCATGCAGCTGCTGCGTCTTCCGCCGGCAATCCGGCACGAGGTGCATCGCCGCGGGGCGTTGCAGTGAGACGCTTGCCGCTGCCGGGCTGCTGCTCTACTGGCGCCCTCGGCTGCTGTACGCAAAGAAGCATAATAGCGCATCCGTCAGGGCGGAGAGTTCCGGTAGTGTCCTTTCCCCGCACAATCCGCATCTAAAGCTATATGGGGAACAACTGCAATCTCTGTCACAATTCCCTTTTCAAAATCTGTGAGAAGCAGCAGTGAAGAGAAGCAGACAGCAATGCGGGATATGGACGGCGCTGAAGCAAGCGGTGCCTGTCACGGTTTGTAGGTGATCTTTGCCACGAAAGATGCTGCCGGTTGGAAAAGATGCCATAAACCACTGAATAGGAATAGATTCAACATCAGGAGGCTGTACGTGGAAGAGAGATATTCGCCCGAAGCGGTTGAAGGCAAGTGGCAGAAGAAGTGGGCGGCTGAGAAGAGCTTCAAGGTTTGTGAAGATCCGGGAAAACCCAAATACTATCTTCTGGAGATGTTCCCGTATCCGTCCGGCAGGATTCACATGGGGCATGTAAGAAACTACTCGATCGGCGACGTGGTCGGCCGTTTCAAGCGGATGCGCGGCTTTAACGTGCTTCACCCGATGGGCTGGGATGCTTTCGGCATGCCGGCAGAAAATGCGGCTATTCAGAACAAGAGTCATCCGGCAAAATGGACTAAAGAGAATATCGACTATATGCGCGGGCAGCTGAAGAGGATGGGGCTTTCCTACGATTGGGACAGGGAGCTGGCGACCTGTGATCTTGCCTACTACAGCTGGGAGCAGAAGCTGTTTCTGGAGATGTATGCCAAAGGACTCGCCTACAAAAAAAGCTCGTTTGTGAACTGGTGCCCGTCCTGTGAAACCGTTCTTGCCAATGAACAGGTTGATGAGGGCGCCTGCTGGCGCTGCGACAGCGAGGTAAAGCAGAAAGAGCTTGAGCAGTGGTTCTTCCGGATCACTGACTATGCAGAAGAGCTGCTGGAGTATACTGACCGGCTGCCGGGCTGGCCGGAGCGTGTTCTGGTCATGCAGCGCAACTGGATCGGCAAGAGCTATGGTTGTGAAATAGATTTCCCGCTGGCAGGCGGCAGCGGCGCGATCCGGGTGTTCACTACCCGCCAGGATACGCTGTTCGGGGCTACCTTCATGTCGCTTGCCCCCGAACATCCGCTGGCGCTGACACTGACAACACCGGACAGGCTGTCCGCGGTAGAGGCCTTTATTGAAAAGGTCAAGCTGACCGACAAGCTGAAGCGGACTGCCGAAGACCTTGAGAAGGAGGGGGTTTTTACCGGGGCATTCTGCATCAATCCGGCAACCGGTTTCAGGATGCCGGTGTATCTGGCGAATTTCGTGCTGACCGATTACGGCACGGGAGCGGTCATGGCAGTCCCGACCCATGACCAGAGGGATTTCGAGTTTGCCCGGAAGTATGACCTCCCCCTGCAGGTTGTTATCCAGCCTGAAGGTGAAGTGCTTGATGCCGCCGCAATGACGGCCGCCTATGTCGATCCCGGCGTCATGGTCAATTCGGGCGAGTTTGAC
>JAGFXN010000227.1 GCA_017861215.1 Deltaproteobacteria bacterium
GCATACCGTCAGCCGCGGCGGCGCGGGAAATACTTGCCGCTGCCGTGAAGGACTTTGTTCCGGAGCGTATCCCATCGAGGAGTGCCAAATTTTCTCAATAGGACGCGGATAAAAACTGATTAACGCGGATGTACACAGCTAACTCCAATCAGGCTCAGATTTAAATCCGCGTTAATCTGCGTCATCCGCGTCCTGTTGCCGTTGATTTTCCTGTCTGTTTCCGGCTCTGCCGGCAGAGGAGCGTACCAGTGAAAATTCTCATTACCAATGATGACGGCATCCATGCGCCGGGTATACACTGCCTGGCGGAAGCTTTGGCGGCAGTCGGCGAGGTGGCGGTTGTTGCTCCGGACAGAGAGCGGAGCGCCTCATCCCATGCCCTGACACTGCATCACCCGCTCCGCGCCGAGCTGATTGCCCCGGGCCGCTATGCTGTTGACGGAACCCCTACCGACTGCGTCAACCTTGGCGTGCACAGCCTTATTGATTTTCATCCTGACCTGGTGGTCTCCGGCATCAATCGTGGTGCCAATCTCGGTGATGATGTTACCTACTCCGGCACGGTGGCTGCTGCTCTTGAGGCGACCCTGATGGGAATACCCGCTTTTGCCATTTCGCTTGCCAGCCTGGAGTATGCTGCCGATTACGGCGGGGCGGCCACGTTTGCCGCACGGCTTGCCCTGCAGATCAGGCAGCATGGTCTGCCGCTGGATACGTACCTGAATGTCAACGTTCCCGCTGTTGCTGCCGAGCTCCTGAAGCCGCCCCTCTTCACGACTCAGGGGAAGAGGCGCTACGACGGGAAGATCGTCGACAGCGTCGATCCGCGCGGGCGATCCTACTACTGGATCGGCACGGCTGATTTCGATTTCCACGACATTGACGGTTCCGATGTTGCCGCTCTCCGGCGGGGGCATATCTCGGTCACCCCGTTGCATCTGGATATGACCAACCATCAGGCTCTGCCGCTTCTCCGGAACTGGACTTTTTGACTTTCATTTGCTATAAGTTTGCATCCTGTAGGGATTAAAGGCGATTGATGAACTTCGATATATCCAGAAAGAAGATGGTGGACACCCAGATAATTGCCCGTGGGATAAAGGATCGCCGCGTTATCGAGGCGATGCTGAAGACGCCGCGCCATCTGTTCGTGCAGGAGGCGATGGCTTCACAGGCTTACAACGACACGTCCCTGCCGATAGGCGATAAGCAGACTATTTCCCAGCCCCACATGGTTGCCCTGATGACGGAGATGCTGGAGCTTGCAGGCAGTGAGACGGTTCTGGAGATCGGCACCGGCTCCGGATACCAGGCAGCAGTTCTTTCCTGCCTGGCGCGGCGTGTCTGTACCATAGAGCGGATCCCCAGTCTGGCAGCAAAGGCCCGCCGGCTCTTCGACACGCTGGGACTTACCAATATCGCCATGAAGATAGATGACGGCACGGTCGGCTGGGCGGCAGAGGCCCCTTTTGATGCAATTATTGTCACTGCCGGGGCCCCCGATATTCCAGAGGCGCTTGTCAGCCAGCTTGCAGCCGGCGGCCGGCTGATTATACCGGTCGGTGATCAGACGGACCAGGAACTGGTCAGGCTTGTCAAGAATGAAGACGGCACATTGTCACAGGAAAAATCGGTAGCCTGCCGGTTTGTGAGGCTTATCGGCAAAGACGGCTGGAGCGAGAACCAATAATTTCCCCGGAGCAGTGCTGATGCGCGATGAACTTGATGAAAAATTTGATTTGTTAGCCGGTGAAGAACAGCTGGATGATGCCCTGGTTGAACCGGACCCGGAAACTCTGGCGGCAGAGGCCGAGCTGGAGCCTGATGTCGAAGAGTTGAAAGTTGTCGAGGTGGATGAGTATTTTGATGACGCCATCAAGCTCTATCTGCGTGATATTCAGAAAACGAAGCTCTTGACCGCCGAGGATGAACGCGAATTGGCGAACAGGATTACCGCCGGCGACAAAGCGGCCCGTGACAGGATGATCGAGTCGAATCTGCGCCTGGTTGTCAAGATCGCCAAGCGCTACATCAATCGGGGACTCCCTTTTCTTGATCTCATTGAAGAGGGTAATCTCGGACTGATCAAGGCGGTGGAACGCTTCAAGATTTCCAAGGAGTGCCGTTTTTCAACCTATGCAACCTGGTGGATCCGGCAGTCCATCGAAAGGGCGCTGGTCAACCAGTCCCGGACGATACGGCTGCCGGTGCATGTCTCGGATGATATCAACAAAATGCTGCGCATCTCCCGTACCCTGATGCACAGTCTTAATCGTGAACCTACGGTGAAAGAGGTCGCAACCTCCATGAATGTTGATCAGTCTTACATCCGGCGGCTGATGGTGCTGCTCAAGAAAACCTATTCCATAGAGCGTCCCATGGGTGAGAACAACGATTATTTCCTCAGTGATACCATCGAAGACACATCAACAGTCATGCCGTCCGAACTGCTGGAAAACCTCAGCAGGTATGCCCATGTTTCAGAGTGGTTTGCAACGCTTTCCGAAAGCGAGCAGAGTATTCTGACCCTTCGTTTCGGGCTTGATGATACCGATCCGCAGACGCTTGATACCATAGGCAAGCAGTTCGGCGTCACCAGGGAGCGGATCAGGCAGATCGAGGCAAAAGCTCTGGAGAAGCTGCGCAAGGTACGGGACGGAGTTGAGCGTTGAAGCCGGTACCAGAAAGGAGACCATGATATGCAGGAGCTGAAAGACATCATCAGGGATGTTTCCGACTTTCCGAAAAAAGGGATTGTGTTCAAGGATATCACTACTCTTCTCGGCGATGCTAAATCGTACCAGCAGATGATAGACCTGATGTCCCACCGCTATATCGGCAAGAAAATCGACAAGGTCGTAGGGGTCGAGGCGAGAGGCTTTATCATCGGTGCTGCGCTGGCCTACAAACTGGGAGCAGGGGTGGTCCTGGTGAGAAAGCCCGGGAAACTCCCGTTTTCAACCTTTAAGAAGACCTATGACCTGGAGTATGGCACTGACACTCTGGAGATTCATACTGATGCCATAAAGCCGGGGGAGAACATCCTGATTGCCGATGATGTGCTTGCTACCGGCGGCACAATGGGGGCGGTGGTCGATATGGTGCAGAATCTCGGCGGCAACCTTTACGAGTGCTGCTTCATGGCGGAACTTGAGTTCCTCCACGGCAGGAAAAAACTGCCGGATGGGAAGGTTTTCTCGCTTCTCAAGTTCTGATGCTCCAAAGCCGCGACCGACTGCCGCATGGCGAAAGCGGTTGCATTGACACCATTTCTGTTGTATACTATACCTCTTGTCCCCGTAGCTCAGCAGGATAGAGCACTTCCCTCCTAAGGAAGGGGCCGGACGTTCGAATCGTCTCGGGGACGCCAATAAAATCAAGAGG
>JAGFXN010000041.1 GCA_017861215.1 Deltaproteobacteria bacterium
TGCCCTCTTTACCAGGAGCCACATGCTCCGGCCATCCTTATCAGGCACCACCGGAACCGCTGTAGTTCTGCTCGTCATCTCTCTGGGTCGTGGTCGGATAGGAACCGGAAACGTATGCAAAGTACCCCTGAAACCGTCGAGATCGCAGTACCGCTGCCCCTTGAGCAGACCTTCTGCTATCGGCTGCCGGACAGCATGAAGGGCGCTGTTGCTGCCGGCACCAGAGTGCTGGTGCCATTCGGACGGCGCACGCTGACCGGTTACATTCTCGGAACACCCGCCGTTCCCCCTCCAGGCGAGTTGAAGGAGGTCCGGGCAGTTCTGGACAGGGAACCGCTCTTCACCGCCAGGGACCTCGAGTTCTACCGCTGGATTGCCGCCTACTACCTTCATCCCCTCGGCGAAGTCATCAGGACGGCACTCCCGGCCGGATTGACCATGACCGGAAAAGACAGGACCGTCGTTGCCGCCGACGGCTCGGTCCTGAGGGAAGAGGTGCTCTCGACTGTCACCCGCTGCAGGGAAGAGCGGCACTACAGCGCCACCGGCAAAGAACCGCCCCGCTCACTGAAAGGCAGGGCAGTCGAACTGCTGGCATGTATCACCAGCACTCCTGAATCTTCCGCCTCGACTCTCCGCAGCCGTTTCGGCGCCTGCACACCCCAGCTGCACCGTCTTGAAGAACTCGGCCTGGTCACGGCCGTCAACCGGGAAGTCTACCGCGATCCGTTCCGCAAGGAAGCAGTCGAGCGGGACACGCCCTGTGACCTCAACGAAGAGCAGGCCGCAGCGCTGACACAACTGGCCGCCGCAATCCAGAAGGGCGGGTTCCACCCCTTCCTGCTGCACGGGGTTACCGGCAGCGGCAAGACCGAAGTCTATCTGCAGGCGATTGTCCACTCGCTGGCGCAGGGAAGAACCGCGCTGGTGCTGGTCCCGGAGATCGCCCTGACGCCGCAGCTGGTGGGTCGCTTCCGGCGGCGCCTGCCGTGCGGCATTGCCGTCCTCCATAGCGGTCTTTCCGCCGGTGAGCGCTACGACGAATGGCGCCGTATCAGGCGCGGCGAGGCGCAGGTGGTGATCGGCGCCCGTTCGGCGATTTTTGCCCCGCTTGACAACCTCGGCATGATCGTGGTCGACGAAGAGCACGAAGCTACGTACAAGCAGGCGGACGGTCTCCGCTACAATGCCCGCGACCTGGCTCTGGTCCTGGGAAAACAGCGACAGGCCGTGGTGGTGCTCGGCTCGGCCACACCTTTGGTCACGTCAGTCTATGCGGTCCGCCAGGGGAAGCTGACCGATCTCTCCCTGACCGGCAGGGTCAATAACCGGGCCATGCCCTGTACCACCCTGCTCGATCAGCGCGGTACAAAAAACCGGACGCTGCTTCCCGAGCTGGCCGCAGCGCTGCAGGAAAACCTTGTCAACGGCGGGCAGTCGCTCCTCTTTCTCAACCGGCGCGGTTTTGCCACCTGGCTGGTCTGCCGTGATTGCGGCACGGCGCTGACTTGCCCCAGCTGCAGCGTAACACTGACCTATCACCAGCAGAAAAAAAGTCATATCTGCCATTACTGCGACTACATGATACCGGCGCCGACGCTCTGCCCGGCCTGCGATGGCGGCGAGATCGGCCTCCTGGGGATCGGTACGGAACGGCTGGAAGAAGAGATGACCGCCCTCTTTCCTGAGGCGCGGATCGCCAGGATGGATCGGGACACCACCAGCGGCCGGGGGGGGCATGAGCGGGTGCTGCGGCGGCTGGAAAACGGCGAGCTCGATATCCTCATCGGCACGCAGATGATTGCCAAGGGACACGATTTCCCCGGGGTCACCCTGGTCGGGGTCATCTCGGCGGACACGACGCTGAATCTGCCCGATTTCCGCGGCAGTGAACGGGCCTTCCAGCTGGTCAGCCAGGTACTCGGCCGGGCCGGGCGCGGTGAGCAGCCGGGCAGAGTCTTCGTACAGACGCTCAATCCGGAGCATTTCGCCCTGAAAACCGCCGCGGCCCATGATTACGAGGGGTTTTACCGGGAGGAACTTGCCCAGCGGGAAGATGCCGGCTATCCGCCGTTCTCCTACCTTGCCGCACTCCATTTTTCCAGCACAGCGGCCAAAGAGGTCGAGGCGGAGGCGGGGCGGGCAGCGCAGGCGCTGCGGGAACTGAAACGGCAACTGCGGCTCAGGGTTGAGATTCTCGGCCCCGCGCCGGCACCGCTTGCCAGAATCCGCGGCAGATACCGCTGGCAGCTGCTGCTCAAGTCCGTGCAGAGGAACGGCCTGCACCGCCTGCTCGGCCAGTTCCGCAGCAGCCACAAACCGGCGGGTATAGTCCGGATGGCGATCGATATTGATCCGCTGGAACTTTTGTAAGGCAGACGTGAAACGGGCTTTATTATTTCATCTCGCAGATACATATCCCCCACCTGTCGCCGACAGTTCCGCGGCAGTTATCATGGCATAATTGCGATAGCCTTGAAGGAGGTCGTAATGAAAAAACTGTTTTTTGCTTGTATCCTGGCGCTGCTGCTGCCTACCTTGGCGCTGGCTGAAGTCTGGGGCTCGTCAAAGTCGAAGGTCTACCACTACCGCCTCTGCCGCTGGAATGCGCAGATCAGGCCGGAGTACAAAGTCAGCTTTCCATCCCCCGCCGCCGCCCGTAAAGCAGGCTACCAGCCGTGCGGGAAATGCCGCCCTCCCGCGACAGATAGCCGCGATCATTACAAACCTTCTTAAAAATGAGGTCCGCCTCATAACAGTTATTGACGCGCTTAAATCTTCCCAATATACTCCGCTACAATATCGGCCTGTTTTACATTCTTGTCTTTCACTATACGAACAGTGCAGCATGAACAGAAAGGGGGATCTAATCATGCAGAATGTCAACGCTTTGGGTAAAAACGGGCATACTCAGCTGATGGACGCAGCCAAGGAAGGTGATCTGGAAGCGGTTTCAGATCTGCTGCATCGTGGTGCAGATATCAACGCCAAGAGCAACAAGGGGAAGACGGCTCTGCACTATGCAGCTGCATACGGCCATGTCGAAGTTGTCAAACAGCTGATTTCCGCCGGAGCGGAAATTGATGCCCGCGACCGCGACTGGCACACCCCGCTGATGCTTGCAGCAATCTACGGCTGCAACCATACGGTACAGGCTCTGATTGTCAACGGTGCCGACGTAAATGCCAAAACCCTTACCGGCAACACTCCTCTCGTGTACGCCGAGAACAACAGTCACCCTCTTGCAGCAGCACTCCTGAAAAAAGCCCAGCGCCCCAAAAACGCAACTGCCTGACACACCCCGAGCAGAGCGGAGCAGCCGGCATATGGCTGCTCCGCTCTGTCTGTACCGTTTCATGCCCCCCAGGGCAACTCATCTCCGCTTCACCGGCTGCATTATAACGATCACGTCCCTTCTCCCCTTGCCGCCCCGACCTTCCTCTGCCGCAAAGGTACGGACCCTTTCGGTAAAGGTGGTCTGAAGGGGGGCATCCACGGCTACCGGCGCCGCCAGGAGAAAGTGAAGGATATCTGTCTGGCGCTGCTGCCGGACAGCCTGGCAAGTAACGAGCCGGCTGCCTTCATTGATGCGCCGCCGCCACTTAATTCTTTGACTTTACTTCGCCTCTTCCGCTACTCTCCCGCAATGCATGAAATCATCGCTACCTACGGCTATCCCGCTCTTTTCCTGTTAAGCTTTCTCGCAGCAACCCTCATCCCTCTCGGCTCGGAATGGCTTCTCGTCGCCATGCTTGTCCAGAGGCACGATCCGGTTGCCACTGTCGCGGTGGCAACTGTCGGCAACTATCTCGGGGCCTGTACCAGTTACGCCATCGGCATCTACGGCGGTAATTTCCTCATAGGAAAAGTCCTTCGTATCAGCTCCCCGGAGCGAGAACGTGCCGAGCACTTTTTCGCCAGATACGGGAGTTGGTCGCTGCTCCTTTCCTGGCTTCCTGTTATCGGCGATCCACTCTGCCTGGCAGGCGGCCTGCTGAAAATCAGTTTCGTCCGCTTTTCAGCATTGGTCGCCGCAGGGAAACTGGCACGCTATGCAGCCGTTGCCTGGCTTACCCTGGGAACACAGACAGTCGCAGCATAATTTTATCCTGAAAGGGCAACTTCATCATGAGCGCAACATCCGTTCAGACTCTCCCTAACGGGCTGAGAATCGTAGCCGTGCATATGCCGCATCTTCACTCAGCCGAACTGGCGCTGTATATCAAGGTAGGTGGTCGCAACGCTCCACCCGGCAAGGAGGGTCTGGCTCATTTCGTTGAGCACATGCTGTTTCGCGGCACGGCCGACTATCCGACGTCAACCGATATCGAGAGAGCTTTTGAGGAAATCGGCGGCGCTGTCAATGCCTCTACCGATGAAGAGTGTACCTGCTTCTTCTCCCGGATTCATCCCGAACATCTCGGCAAAGCTCTGGAAATACTCTCCTCCATGATTCTTCGTCCGCTCCTGAGCGGCATTGATACCGAAAAGAAGATTATCACCGAAGAAGCTCTTGACGATCTCAATGAAAACGGGGAGGAAACCAATCCGCATAATCTGGCCGGCCGCCTTCTCTGGCCGGATCATCCGCTGGGAGAGCCGACCATCGGCACGCTGCAATCAATCGCCTCTTTCACTGACGATGATATCAGGAACTATATCGCTTCTTTTTATCTCCCCGCAAATGCGGTACTTGCCGTCGCCGGAAATTTCAACCTGCAGGAACTTGCTGCTGTTGCCGACCCTTGTTTCAAGTCATGGCAGGGCGGTGTCACCCCCCCTGTACAGCATCCTGTTGAGCGGCAGCTGGCACCGCAGAGCACTTTTTTCCCTGACCCGGACAGTCAGGCGCATCTGCATATCTCTTTCCGGGGATTCGCCCGCAATGACGAACGAATCATGGCGCTCCGCTTTCTGCACCGCATTCTCTGCGGCAGCGGTAGCGCCAGGCTCAATCTGACGCTCAGGGAACAGTTGGGAATTGTTTATTCTGTTGATGCCAATATCGCTGCCTATGAAGAGACCGGCTGCTTTTCGATAGAGATGTCAACAGCCGCTGAGAATCTGGTGACAGCCGTTGCCGAAACTCTTGACGAGCTCTTCAGGCTTACCCGCAGGGGGGTCACCCAGGACGAGCTTGAGCGCGTCCGCAAAAGCTACTTCTATGAACTGGAGTACAGCCGTGACTCATGCGTTGAGATGCAGATCCGCTATGGCTGGGGGGAACTGATGGGAATTGTCCGTGATCTCGACGATGACATCCACCAGGCAACTGCCATTACAACCGCTGATCTGCAAGAGGTGGCCTCGCTACTGTTCTCCCCACATAACCTTAATCTGGTGGTTGTCGGCTCCTGGAGCGAACAAGAGAAGCGGGGTGTGCTGGACCGGATTGAAAAATACACGGCAGGCTGGAGAGTCGCCTGATTTTTCATCTGCCTCATTGACTTTCGGCAGTATGCACCTATAATTTAAGCAGGGATTAAAGTTGCGAGAGCCGTTGGCTCTCATTAAGCCCTGGCGACCGCCCTCCTGGTTTCCAGGGCGTTTTTTATGCCTGGCATTGTGCCAAATGTTGCACAATATCGGCAATGACTCTATACTCCACCTCAATGCAACCGATAACCACCATTACCGAAAAATGCCGCAAATGTTACTCCTGCGTCAGAAGCTGCCCTGTAAAAGCGATCAAGGTCGAGAAGACCTATGCCGAGATCATATTCGAGCGCTGCATAGGTTGCGGCAACTGCCTTGCCAACTGTCCGCAAAAAGCCAAGATTATTACCGACAAGGTCGGCCTGACTGAAAAACTTCTGGACGGCTCGCAAAAGGTGGTTGCCGTTCTCGGCTGCTCATTCCCCGCCTATTTCCACTATCTGCAACCGGAACAGCTCGTATCGGCGTTGAAGAAACTCGGCTTTTCAGAAGTGCATGAAGGATCGGCAGGCGCCGAGATGATCGGCTATTCCTATGCAGCCGCCATCGAAAAATCCTCCGCCCCCCTCATCTCCTCACACTGCCCGGCAGTGGTTGATCTGATAGAGCGCCACTACCCTGAGCTTATCGGTCGGCTCACCACTGTTGTCTCGCCGATGATCGCCATCGGCCGCTATCTGAAGATGGTCCACGGCTCTGACCTGAAGGTAATTTACATCAGCTCCTGCGTTGCCGGCAAATTTGAAACCCAGTCACAGGAGAAGGCATAGCGGCAGCTGCGCTCCAGGAGACAGCTTTCGACGGCATCGAACCGCACCTCGGACGCCTTTTCCCGATCAGCGGCGGCACATTCAAGGCTTTTTCAATCATGACGGATCCGCTTGATACGGAAATCGTCACGGCAGAAGGCGAAGTAAACGTCATGGGGATCATCAA
This sequence comes from Deltaproteobacteria bacterium, assembly GCA_017861215.1. Taxonomy (GTDB): domain Bacteria; phylum Desulfobacterota; class Desulfuromonadia; order Geobacterales; family DSM-12255; genus VEOV01. Next base: position 6,373 of record JAGFXN010000041.1, read on the forward strand.
TGACCTGGCCGCAGGACGAATCAGTCCGCGCATTGCCGATCTCCGCTTCTGCTATGACGGCTGTATCGGCGGCCCCGGCAGAAACAGCGAACTCACCGGCCTCTACAAACGGAATCTTGTCATCTCGCACTTCAGAAAAGGGGCCGCGTACCGAACGGCTCCTCAGTATCAGCAGCATACGGAGCGACCCGATCTTTCCCGCAGATTTACTGATCGTTATGTCGGGCTCCCTGTCCCCACAACAGATGATGTCAGGAAAATTCTTCATGCCGCCGGCAAGTTCACCCGCAGAGACGAGCTGAACTGCCGCGCCTGCGGCTATCGCAGCTGCCGCGAGTATGCGGTAGCTGTTTTTCAGGGGCTTGCCGATCTCGAAATGTGCCTGCCGCATACCATGCAGCTGATGGAAAAAGAGCATGGCAAGCTTGTGCAGAAGTACGAACTGGCAAAACGCGAACTGGCAATGGAGTACGGCGACGAATTCATCGTCGGCAGCGACCGGAAAACTCTCGACGTGCTTGATCTGATAAAACAGGTCGGGCCGACGCCAACCACCGTCCTGATACGGGGGGAGTCCGGAACCGGCAAGGAACTGACAGCACGGGCCATACACCGCTTCAGTCAACGCAACGACAAACCGCTGGTAACCCTCAACTGCACAACGCTTACGGACTCGCTGCTCGAAAGTGAGCTTTTCGGCCACAGGAAAGGATCCTTCACCGGCGCCATCAACGACAAGAAAGGCCTTTTCGACGCGGCAGACGGCGGCACCATTTTTCTGGACGAGATCGGCGACATTACCCCCAAGCTGCAGGCTGAACTGTTGCGGGTGCTTGACAGCGGCGAAGTAAGGGCTGTCGGCAGCAATGCCAGCAAAAAAGTTGATATCCGGCTTATCACGGCGACGAACAAGGACCTGGAGGCTGGCGTACGGGAAGGGTGGTTCCGCGAAGACCTCTACTACAGACTCAACGTCTTTGCGATTACCATGCCGCCGCTCAGGAGCAGAATCGCTTCTGTGCCGCTTCTGGCACACCACTTTCTCGAAAAGGCAAAGAAAAAGCTTAACAAAAGCATTATGGCAATTGAAGAGAGCGCCATTCAGGCAATGGTGAAGTACCACTGGCCGGGCAATATCAGGGAGATGCAGAATGTTATTGAAAGAGCCGCCGTGCTCACTGCCGACAACCTGATAAAACTTGATAACCTGCCGAAAATTTTTGCTGATATTTCCGCTGAACCCTTGGCAGGAGAACTTCCGCAAAACTCGTTCAAGGCTGAATTTGCCCCCCACGTCATGAAGATTGAAAAGGCTCTTCTCGAAAAATACCTGTTTGAAGCAAACGGCAATGTCTCCAGGGCGGCACAACTGGCAAGCATTCCCCGCAGGACATTTTACAGGATTCTTGGCCGGCATGGACTCAAGGGTCGCAAGACGGTACCCTGAGCAGGGACAAAATATGGCAACTTTCAGCCACATTGTGCCAGCAGTGGCACAATAGCTCCCATCAGCAACGCCCACCAGCTTTCGCCAATCGGTTTTAACTTAATATTTTCAGCTACTTTTCTGTTTGTTTACGGCATTAGTCGGGATTGGCACGCTACTGGCAAAGTATTGTATTCAGTAAAACCAAACAGCAAATTAATTATCAGGAGGAGAGATACTATGGGGAGAATGAGAGAGAATCCGCGCTACAACGTGATATCAATGCGGATCAGTGATGACGAGCGCGTAGAGCTTGAAAACCTTGTGTCCGTAACCGACAAGAGTGTTTCCGATATCATGCGCGAAGCAATGCTGCTGTTCAAGGCACGACTCGATTCACTGCACTTTGAGCGCAGCACGGCCTGAACTCAACCAGAGCCTGCTGCTGCTATTTAATCTTCCAAGCCGTCCCTGATGGTCCATCAAGGAGCTCAACCCCCTTTGCCAGGAGCTGGTCGCGCAGTTCGTCACTGCGCCTGAAATCCTTCACCTTGCGGGCTGCGGTACGCTCTGCGACAATTCTTTCAATCTCTGCAACATCAATGTTCAGGTCAGAGCTTTTCCGCGATTTCAGCCGCGCCTGATAGTCAGACGGAACCGAATCCATCACCCCGAGTACCCCGGCAATACGGGCAATCCCGGTCTTTGCCTGACTGAAAAGTGACAGCACCGCTGCGTTCAGCGCTGCCTTGTCAGCCAGCACCCTGTTGAGCACCCGGACGAGATCGAAAATGTTGGCGATCGCCAGAGCGGTATTGAAATCGTCATCCATCGCTTCGCAGAAGCGATCATGCAGCGTTGCCAGCTTCTCCTGCAACTCCAGCGCCGCTTCAGAGAGCAGTGCCGGAGACGCCTCTCTGCTCGCAGCGCTATCGGCCAGAGCATCATCCATCGCTGCCAGCGCACTGTAGATCCTCGACAGTCCTGCATCGGCATCGGCAAGATTCTGGTCGGAGAAATCTATTGGCGAGCGGTAGTGGGCAGAAAGCAGAAAAAAGCGCAGGACTTCACTGTCGTAACGCTCCAGAATGTCGCGGATGGTAAAGAAGTTGCCAAGGGATTTGCTCATCTTCTCGGCGTTAATATTTACAAAACCGTTGTGCATCCAGTAACGGACAAACTGCTTGCCGCTGGCAGCTTCCGACTGGGCAATTTCGTTTTCATGATGCGGGAAAACCAGATCCTTACCGCCACCATGAATGTCAAAAGTTTCACCCAGGAGCTTCATGCTCATTGCCGAACATTCGATATGCCACCCCGGGCGCCCGTTGCCCCAAGGGGAGGGCCAGTACGGTTCGCCCGGCTTGGCCCCTTTCCAGAGAGCAAAGTCCATAGGATGACGCTTGCGCTCATCAACATCCACCCTTGCTCCTGCCTGCATCTCTTCCAGGTTTCTGCCGGAAAGCTTGAGATATGAAGGAAATTTTCCCACCGAAAAATAGACATCGCCGTCAATCGGGTAGGCAGTTCCCTGGGCAACAAGCTTTCCCACCAGGGCGATGATTTCGTCGACATACTCGGTTGCCTTTGGCTGATGAGTCGGCATTGCCAGATTCAGTCGCGCCATATCATCATCAAAAGCCTGTATGTAGCGTTCAGAGATGACATTGAACTCGACCCCCTCCTGTTTGGCCCGGTTGATGATCTTGTCGTCAATGTCGGTATAGTTGCGGACATAGGTGACAGCATAGCCGGAATGGCAAAGATAGCGGTAGACAACATCGAAGGCGACATTGGCTCGGGCATGACCGATATGGCAGTTATCATAAACGGTTACCCCGCAGACGTACATGCTGACTTTGCCCGGCTGGAGAGGGACGAATTCTTCTTTGGCAGAAGTAAGGGTATTGTAGATTCTGAGCGGCATGGCAATCCTCTTGGTAGAAATGTAAGGCACGGGGAATCTAGCATAATGCCGCAATCTTGTGAAGGCTAAACCCCGACCGGCTGTTTCGTTGCGACTGACACCCGGCTTCAGTCCATGCAGAAGATGCAAGGTCGGCATGGAATTCCGGCAGCAAAAAACGATCCCGGGAGGAAGGCTGCTACATTATCGTGGCACGCTTCAGTGCCACCTGATGATCAGATCAACCACCCCTTCGGTTCCGTCCGGCGGTTGCGGCAGTTCCTGAATTCTGCCGACTTTTCCCAAGCGGTTCATCAGGGCAAAGAGCCTGTCAACATCAATTCTGGTATAGAGGATATCACTGCCGCTGCTGTAGGCACGTCCGGTAATTGACCCTCCCAGCGAGGCTACCGCAGTCTCGACTTCCCGAATTGCTGCTACCGGGTCTTCGGTTATCATTTCCACCGCCAGTTCACTGCTCCTGCTCCGCACGGGCGGAGTTTTTTGCTGCAGCGGTCTGACGGCAGGGTTTTCGCCCCACTCAGCGGGGAGTTCCGGTGAATTTTCCCTCTTGTCACGTCTAGCGGCAACATCACTTTTTACTGGTGCCGCAGCAGGGGTGATTGAGGGTGGAGGTGCCGGAGCCGCGGCCGCTGCTGCAGGAGGAACAGGTCGCGACAACGGGACTGACAGCAGAGTGCCGCTCCCTTCCGGGGCAGCCGCTGCGGCCGGCTTGCCCGGACTTGTGAATGGCGCTGTCATTGAGGTGATGAACCCGGCAGCCTTGCTCTGTTGCGGTGGCTGCAAAGATTGATTATCCGGGATGAGCGCTGCTTCTTTGCCGGAGACCGCCGGCAAGAAACCGTCATTTTCATGAAGCAGCAGATACGCTGACAGCCCGATTACCGCGACGAGCAGAAATCCTGCGCCGAGTTGCAGAAGCAGTGCCGGTTGAGCTTTATGGACATTTCCCGGTTTTACTGCGCTGTTTTGCACGCGCTGCATGATTGCCGCCGGCAGCCAGTGCGGCGGATCGAAATCAGGCAGCTCTTTCAGATGCTCGATAATCCATTCAAGCCCGGCAAGTGCCTCTCGGCAGCTGCCGCAGCTTTTCAGGTGTTTTCTGACTTCTTCTGCATCTTCGGCACTCAGTGAGCTGTCGAGATAGGAATGGAAAGAACGGCGTACTTCCGGATGGGGGAATATTTTCTCGCCGCCAGGTACCGGCGATTGTTCCGGTGGCGCCCCGCCCTTCATGATCTCCGCTGCCAGCATTTCATGGGCGGCAAAAAGCCTTGCAACCAGGACATCGGTCCGTAACTGATATATCTCCGTGATGCGTTCCAGCGAATAGCCCCTGACATCGTGCAGTACCAGGACTTCTGTCAGTTCAGGAGGAAGCTGCCGGATCAGCTGCGGCAGCTGTCCGTGCAGGCCGGCATGCTGTGACGCTCCTGCCGGCAGAACAGGGGCGCGATAGTCAAGCAGTTTTCTCGCCTCTTTCAAGGTAAGGGCAAGCAGCCAATTTGAAAAGTGGAATCTGCTGCTGAAGGAGTTTATAGTGGTAAAAGCAGCAACGAAGGCGTCCTGCGCTGCAGCAGAGGCGCTTTCATCGCTTCCGGTAAGATAGAAAGCAACGTTGAAAACCCGCTTGTGATATTTGCCGACAAGAGTTTCAAATGCCGACATATCGCCGCGCTGCCAGGCAAGCAGCAACGGAGCATCTTCATCAGGGGTGAACTTGCGCATCTTACTCATAAGCCGTCCGGACAGCGGGCAGTGCTTCGGAATTTGCAGTCGACGTAAATTATAGCAGTTAGCCGGCAAATGAAAAGGGCCATTATCTGGAAACATGGCTGCTATCAACTCGGGAGGGAACCGCTCATGAAGGTGAGATTCTGTGAGAACAACGAAGGCTCTGGCGCGGTTTACAAGCGGCTCAAGGCGGATTTTCCGGACCACAGCATCAAAAGGAAAAATTGCGTCAAATGCTGCAGTACCTGTAATATCAGCCTCTTTGCCGTTGTCGATAGTAATCCGTTGCGCGGGAAAAGCGGCGAAGATCTTTATCAGAAGATCGCTGCCCTGCTCAAGGCAGACCCCATGACATCGGTGAATTAAGAGCTTGTCCGTAAATAAGCATTACAGGCTCGCATCCCGTCTTCACGGCATCTTTGCCTGTGTCTCAATCACAAAATCCTCGACGTAGCCGTGCTACGCCTGCGGTTTTGCTCAATCGCCCCAGTCAAATCTGCCATAAATCCGGGCGCGATCTCTCATAACGTTATTTACGGATAAGCTCTAAGTCTGTATCTCCGGCGGTTTCCCGCCACGGTGAAACGCTCTTGCCGAGTCCGGATAAAAAGGCTATCTTCAGGGGCAGTGCAAAATCCTTAGCAAGCAGGAGTACCCCCATGCGTCGAATAGTAACCGGCTTTTTCATCATCAGTGTGCTTGCAGCAGCACCTCTCTCTGCTGCTGAGACAGCTGCCCCAGGGCTGTCACCAGCGGCGGCATCTGCTCCGGCTCCTGCCGCAGTGCAGGACAATGCAGCAACCCCGGCAGCTGCCAAGAGATTTCGTGTCGGCTATGCCGACATTATGAAGATCGCCGAACAGTCTGACGCCGGCAAAGCTGCCAAGGCACGCTTTGAAGAAAAGGCAGACCGCCTCAAGACGCAGATAGATGCAAAGCAGAAACTGCTGGAGAAACAGAAAGCGGCCCTGGAGGCGAAACTGCCTACCTATACTCCCGAGCAGCGTGCTGCCAAGATCAAAGCATATGAAAAGAAGGTTGATGAACTCCGCAAGCTGTTGCAGCAGGCAGACAAAGAGATGAAACCGATGCAGGAGGAACTGACCCTGGAGATTTTCGGCAAGATCGAAAAAACGGCCGGAGCATATGGTGCTGCGCACGGCTTTGACATCATCCTTGCGAAGCGGGAACTGCTTTATCTTGGCAGCAACGTTGCTGCCGAGGACGTCACAGACGCCCTGATCAAGGAGCTGAACAGATAAAGTTAAGGCTTCGTTACGGTTCCGGCGATAAACTCTTCAATGTCACGTTTCTGTGCTGCAGCAAGTCCGGTAAATATGATGCCGCAGTGAGACTTGCCGTCCGCTGCAGTTTCAGTCCTGACCACCCTTCCGGCTGCGGTGATCTGCGCAGCTCCCGGCAGATAGAAAGAGCAGGTAAGCTGCTCACCCGGTAGCAGAGACCGGTCGGTTTCGATCAGCATGCCGGAACCACTGATATTCTGCGAAGTACAGAAGAATACCGCGTCATCCTTTGCCCCCGTCACTCTGGCCCGTAACAGTACCCGGTAGCCCCTCCGCAGCGAAATTGTCAGCAGCTTTTCCACATGTTCGAACAGAGTTTCCGCGGTAAACGGTTTGGGCAGGCAGATATTAGCTCCGCAGTGAGCGGCGCGCGCCAGCTCTGCCGGGCGGTTATTGCAAAGCAGAATGAAGGAGACGGCGCTGAGTTCCGCATCCTCCCGTATTCTGCTGCAGAGTGTGTCCCCGGCCATCTCCGGCATGTCCAGATCAGCGACAATCAGGTTGACCTTCTCCCGGCGGTGCAGCTCCAGCGCCTGCAAGCCGGTGGGCGCCAGGACCACCTGGAAGTCCTTTCTGTCCAGCAGGCTCTTTCCTGCGGCAATAAAGTAGCGTGAGGCATTCACCAGAATGATTTTGTGCATAACAAGACCCTTTATTCAGCTGCCGGACAGAGGCAGTCAGGCAGGCAGGTAATGAACAGCTTTTCCGTTCTTCGTCATTTTCCCGGACGCTGCGGCACATGCGGCTCTTCAGCCCGGGCACAGAACTACTTCACCGCAAACGCCGGTACCGGTGTCAGTCCCCATATCTCGCGATTGTATTCGGCAATCGTTCTGTCGGTGGAAAACCTGCCGCTCTGCGCACTGTTGATGATGCTCATCCGCACCCAGCGATCCCTGTCGCGGTAGGCCTGTGCCACCCTCTGCTGTGCTGCCACATAGGAGGCAAAATCAGCTGCAGTCATCCAGGGATCGCCAGCAGAGGTAATCGAACTGATAATCGGGTCGAAAAGCCCCTGTTCAAACATATTAAAGTGCCCGCATTGCAGCAGTTGCATCACCCGGCCAAGGTTTTCGTCAGCAGCGATGATTCCGGCCGGGTCGTAGTTGTCGCGCACGGTTTCAACCTCTTCCGCAGTCAGACCGAACATGAAGAAGTTGTCGTCACCCACCTCATCACTGATCTCGATGTTCGCCCCGTCAAGAGTGCCGATGGTAACGGCACCGTTCATCATGAACTTCATGTTGCCCGTGCCGGAAGCCTCTTTACCGGCAGTTGAAATCTGCTCGGACAGATCCGTACCGGGACAGATGATCTCCATGGCCGAGACCCGGTAGTTCGGCAGAAAGGCCACTTTCAGTCGATCCCCCACATCAGGGTCGGAGTTTACGATCCGGGCAACATTGTTGATCAGCTTGATGATCATTTTTGCCATGAAGTAGCCCGGGGCAGCCTTGCCGCCGAAAAGGACGCAGCGGTCTGTCCAGTCAGCCGTATCCCCCCGCTTGATCCGGTCGTAGAGGTGAATGACATGCAGCAGGTTGAGCAGCTGCCGTTTGTATTCATGGATCCGCTTCACCTGAACATCAAAGAGTGCATCCGGGTTGAAAGCAACGCCGCAATCCTCCTGCACCAGGGCTGCCAGCCGTTCCTTGTTCTCCTGCTTGACCAGGTGCCATCTTTCTCTGAAAGGTGCCGAGTCGGCATACGGCAGAATCCTGCTGATCTCGCCGAGCTCGGCTACCCAATTTTCGCCGATGGTTTCATTGAGGAGAGTTCGCAGGCCCGGGTTGCACCAGGAGATCCAGCGGCGCGGGGTGACGCCGTTCGTCTTGTTGTTGAATTTGTGGGGCCAGAGCTCGAAAAAATCCCGGAAGAGGCCTTCAACAAGAAGCTTTGAGTGCAGGGCGGCTACGCCGTTGATTGAAAAGCTGGCGACGATTGCCAGATAGGCCATCCTGACCTGCGGCACGCTGCCTTCCTCGATAATCGACATCCGCCGCTGCCGTTCAGTATCGCCCGGCCACTTGTGGGCCACTTCGCCGAGGAAGCGGGCGTTGATCTCCAGGATTATCTCCAGTATCCTCGGCAGAAGCCTCCTGAAGAGCTCAAGCGGCCACTTCTCCAGCGCTTCGGGAAGGAGCGTATGGTTGGTGTATGCCATGGTGCGACGGGTTATCTCCCAGGCTTTGTCCCAATCCAGCCCGTGTTCATCCATGAGCAGGCGCATCAGCTCCGGCACCGCGCAGCTGGGGTGGGTATCATTGAGCTGGAAGCAGTTCTTGTCGGCAAAGTCGGTAAAGTTAGCCTTCTTGACGACCATCCATCGGTCAAAGACATCCTGCAGGCTGGCTGAGGCGAGGAAATACTGCTGCCGCAGGCGCAGCTCCTTGCCGTTTTCGCTGGCATCATTCGGATAGAGCACCATGGTGATATTCTCGGCCGCATTCTTGGTTGCCACCGACTCGGTATAGCTGCCGGCGTTGAACTCGCCAAGGTCGAATTCATC
>JAGFXN010000228.1 GCA_017861215.1 Deltaproteobacteria bacterium
GGCAGCGAAAATCCGGATTCGGTCATCGGTATGAAAATACTCCTGAAGTTTTTCCAGACCGGTATTTTCAAACTCTGCGACCCGGTAACCGGTAATTCTCTCGAAGGCAGGGCTGATATAGTCGTAGCCCCCCTTCTTGACGTTCAGGCGGTAGAGGATATGCCGGCGGGCGTTCAATGCCTGATGAAAGCACTCGTTGGCATAGTGCAGAGCCTCCAGGTTCTGCTTGCGCTCGGTAATATCCTGGGCAATGGCAAGCAGGTGCTGTTCTCCTTCGATCGTGATGAGTACCGCCGAACAAAGGCAGTTCACCGTTCTGCCGCCCTTCGCGGTCAGGTTTATCTCCATGTCGGAGACCCGGCCGTCGCGACGCAGGACTGTCACCATCCGTTCCCGGTCAACAGCAGAAATCCAGCCGATTGCGACGGATGTCTTGCCGATCGCCTCCTGGCGGCTGAAGCCCGAGACCTGACAGAAACTTTCGTTTACTTCGAGATAGCTTCCGTTATCAATAGAGCTGATGGTCATAAGCACCGGTGAATGGCTGAAGGCGACGGAAAACTTTTCTTCACTGGCCGTAAGCTTCTCCACTGAAAGCCTGACTTCGTCGATGTGGCGCTGGATAAGCCAATAAAGGAGCATGGCAGTGAGCAGAACATACACCCAACCCTTGGCAATCGATATTCTGGTAATCATTGCCGGGTCACTGGTGAACAGGCCGACGGATCTGTCTGAAAAAACTATCCAGAGGCAGCCGGTCAACGCATAGATAGCAGCAATCTTCAGCGCTACCCGGGTATACTGTCTCGCCATAATCTTCCCTCCTCACCTTTACAAGCCGCCCATAGCGGCGGATCAGCCTGGTCCGGCTCAGACCATGAGCGGACAGTTTGTCACCTTGCTCTGGCTCGACATTCCTACCGGCTGGATTCCGCTGTCCGCCATTCAACACAGGATTTCGTCCAGGTTCCCGAGTCATCCGTTTTGCAGGCGCATGAACAGGGTATATGCGCAGGGAGATTCGTACCGCGACATGAGAAACAGCTGTATCTTAATAAATATACTGAACCCCGGGAGATTTACAACAAACCGCGCAATTTTACGCAGAAGAGTGTCCTTTGGCAGGAAACCGGCTGCACCCTCTTGACGGTTTGTCATCGCTACCGGTTTTTCAGGTTCTGTCGCGGCCTTGCCGCTGCCTATGACCTCGGCAGCGAAAATCATTCCTTTCCGGCACCGTTACCACCCTGGTAACTGCCAGTAGAAGATACCCCGCGGCTTGCCTCGGGGAGCTTTATTAAATCGTTGAGCTTGCCGTACCTATTGAGCTACACTTGCATAACCACCTTCAAACTGCTTGGATAACAGGGCAGTTCAGCGGCAGTAAAAGGAAGCTTGAACATGGAATTTATCGTCAAACTACTCTTGCTGGCACTTGCGTACTGGTTTTCTTTGAATTGATTGTGCAGTGCAGCCGATTCATTCCCTGACATCACATCAAAAGGCCGGTTCCTCTCCAAGTTCCGGCCTTTCTGTTTCTACAACTGACGCGCCGCCGTCATGTATTCGGCGGTGGCCGAGTGGCTATGGATGGCCAGCATCTACGAATGAAGTACCCCGCCGCAAGCAGCGGGGTATCGGAATCCAGAATCCAGGAGTCAGAAGAACAACCAAAATACCAGGTTCTTAGTTTTTCTCCTGAATTCTGACTCCTGACTCCTCTATTCTTCAGGGGTTGACGCAGCAAGCTGCGGGGAATTCAACCCTGAGGGATTAAAACAATTACTGCCCTTGCAACAAATTTAAATGAAGAGGGAAACTGTGCCTGCCATTTCACCACTCCGGCAGGAGCAAATGGAGGAGGAGCAGACAGCTGCTCTTCTGCAGGGGTTAAACCGGCAGATTATTTGGGATGCTGCCGCAACTCCCCCTGGGAGAAGAGGAAGATCACCCGGTAGAGACAGTATTTGTAGAACTCGGAAAACAGCAGTCGGAGGCTGCCGCCATGACTCCACCAGGAATCGGTCCCGTTTTTGGCAGACACCGGATAGGGGTAGATGGCGATATCCTTGGGGAGAATGCTGCGGAAAATCAACAGCGATCTTTTCATATGATAGCGCGAAGTAAGCAGCATGATCGAACGCACGTTATGGCTGAGAAGCATCTCCCGGGCAAAAATGGCATTCTCCAGCGTATTGCGGGAGGCTTTTTCCAGATAGACCTGCTCGCCGGAGCGCTCAGCCGGCTTTTCGACGAAAAGATCGGCTTTCCTCACAGCCGGGTCGACGCCAATGAGAAACAGCCGCTCACCCCTCCCGGTCCGGTAGAGCCTGACCCCCTCATCCACCCGCCCCTTGCCGCCGGCCAGGACAACAATGGCGTCGCTGTTCATGTCTCTGGTGCTGTAGGAAAAAGTCTTGTAGACAAAGTCAACGAAGAGAACGGCCACCAGCAGCGAGGTCAGGATGATGAGAGAGATTATGCCCTTTATCAGTGTCAGCAATGGAGTACCTTTTTCTTGCATGGCGATAAAAAACAGTTGTGCTTTAAGGTCAGTTATGGTAAAAAATGACGCTTCAGTATTTCAGGAGGTATGTCATGTCGAAAATTTGTGAAATCTGCGGCAAAGGTCCGAGCTTCGGAAACAACGTCAGCCATGCGAACAACAAAACCCGCCGCACCTGGCACCCGAACCTGCAGAAGGTTAAAGCAATCCGTCAGGGCACGGTCAGAAGCATCAAGGTCTGCACCCGCTGCATCCGCTCCGGCCATGTAACCAAAGCTCTCTGATCCGTCTGTCGCCAATAGGTTCAAGATTTCAAAGCCGCACTCTTTTCTGAAGAATGCGGCTTTCTTTTGTCCTGCCGCACAGCCGCTGCTCATCCGGCAACAGCGATTACTTCAATTTCGATGGCCACGCCCCGGGGCAGCGCCTTGACCTCTACCGTTGATCTGGCGGGCGGCGCCTGCGGAAAACGGCGGCCATAGATACCGTTGACAACGGCAAAATCGGCCAGATCGGTCAGAAAGACGGTTGTTTTGACGATGCTGCCGCAATCGACGCCGGCGGCTGTCAGCAGCGCCGCGATATTGTTCATGACCAGTTCTGTCTGCGCCGCAATATCGCCGGTGCAGACCGCGCCGCTGGCAGGATCAAGCGGAATCTGCCCGGAGAAGAAGAGAAAGCCCCCCGCCTTCACCCCCTGGGAATACGGTCCGATTGCCGCCGGTGCCTTGTCGGTGCTGATAATCTCTTTAACGATCATTGCCCCCCCTCTCATCTCTCATCTCTCATCTCTCATCTCTCATCTCTCATCTCTCATCTCTCATCTCTCATCTCTCATCTCTCATCTCTCATCTCTCATCTCTCATC
>JAGFXN010000229.1 GCA_017861215.1 Deltaproteobacteria bacterium
GCTGAAGACTGAAGGTTTTTGACGAAAGGCTTCCTTCAGTCTACAGCCTTCAGCCTATACCCTGTATGTACCGAGGTTATCATGGAAGATACTACGAACACTGTTGACGAGCCAGCCGGAATTCCGGTGAAGAAAAAGCATATTGTCCGCGAGTATGCCGAATCGATTATTGTTGCCGTTCTGCTGGCACTGGTTATCAGAACCTTTATTGTGCAGGCATTCAAGATCCCTTCCGGCTCCATGGAGGATACCCTGCTGGTCGGTGATCACCTGCTGGTAACCAAGTTTCTCTACGGCAGCAAAATTCCCTTTACCGATACCAAGATTCTCAAGATCCGTGACCCGCAAAGGGGTGATGTCGTGGTCTTTGAATATCCCGAGGATCCGAGCAAGGATTTCATCAAGCGGGTGGTCGGTCTGCCCGGTGATGTTGTCGAGGGCAAAGAGAAGAAGGTTTTCGTCAATGGCAAGCCTTTTGAGAATCCTCACGAAATTCACAAGGAGCAGGATATTATTCCGAAGGCTCAGAATCCGCGTGATACCTTCGGACCGGTAACCGTTCCGGCTGATTCCTATTTCATGATGGGCGACAACCGCGACCGCTCCTATGACAGCCGATTCTGGGGCTTTGTGAAAAGTTCCAAGATAAAGGGGAAGGCGCTGATCAAGTACTGGTCCTGGGATAACGAAAAATTCAGAGTTCGCTTCAAAAATATCGGGAGACTGATTGACTGAGACGATGCGTTATCTGTCAATGCTGTTACCAGCAGCTGCGCTGCTGCTGCCGATTTCGCTCCCGGCTGCCGATTTGCCCCTGACTCTCCCCCCCGCAGAACAGCAGATTCTTCTCAAGGATGAGCCGGCCAAAGACGCAAAGCCGTTGTTCGACACCCTGAACTCCCTTCCGGCGCGCAAAGTCATCACCCTTGAAGAGCTGAACCAGAAAAGATTCAGCCGTCTGCAGGATGTTGCCGGGTTTGTCGGCAGTCAGCGCGACTCAATGGTTGAATTCGACGGCTATGTGAAATGGATGGGGGGGACTCTCGCCGGCTACTCACGTTATGTCGAGGCCGGTTCATTTGCGGCAAACTTTGCCAGGCTTCTGCCGATACCCTACGCCGGGCAGGCCGGACAGCTGTCAAAATTCGTTTCGCACTTCGCCCTGGCGCTCAGCGGTACCTCCGTTGCTGTCAAACAGTATCTTGCTTCTTCACAGCAGTTTCTCACCAGAGTTCAGGGGATCGGCAGCGGCTACTCCGGCAAGGAGAACGAGATGGCGGCACTGACGTTTCTGGCTGACCAGCAGCTGGCAAAGGATATGCTCGATCTGCAGAACAGGCTGGCCACAACATCAGATCTTTCTGCTTCGGCGCTCTCTTTTCTGATAAGCATGCAGCAGTATCTAGGCGGCACGGATGAGTACTGGCAGAAGACCAAAGCGCTTGTCGGTAAAAAAGAGTCTGACAGGAACGAGAAGGGGGCTCTGGCCGGCAGTATCGACGGCCTCAAGCAGCGGGCGGAAGAGTTTAATAAAAGACTGAAGGTGTACGACGATAACGTCGGTAAGACTCTGCCGCTGATTGCAACACTGGTTGCCTACGATGAACTGAGACAGGATATTGAAGCCAAGTAACTAATTTCAAGCTTTCAGGAGGTTTTTGATGATCGATCAACATGATGACACGGTTGCAGGTACGGAAGAAGAGAGCTTTGCCGCCCTGTTTGCGGCAAGCCAGTCAAAATCCGGGAGGCTCAAGCCTGGTGAGCAGACACAGGCGAGGGTGCTGCATGTATCCGGTGACTGGGTCTTTCTTGACATCGGCCAGAAGGGCGAGGGCGTTCTTGACCGGCGTGAACTGGCCGACGAGGAGGGGAATCTGGTTGTTGCCCCCGGCGATATCATCACTGCCTGGTTTATCGGCGGCGAGAAAGGAGAGCTCCGTTTCACCACAAAAATCGGCGGCGTTGGCGCAGCCGACCGCTCTCTGATTGAGGATGCCTGGCGCGCCGGCATCCCTGTCGAAGGCTCCGTGGAAAAAGAGGTGAAAGGGGGCTTTGAGGTCAAGATCGGCTCCAACCGCGCCTTTGCGCCCTATTCGCAGATGTCCCTGCGGCGCATTGCCGACGGTGCGAGCTACGTCGGCAAGAAACTGAAATTCATGATACTGGAGTACGCCGAAGGAGGACGCAATCTGATCGTCTCGCACCGGGCGATACTGGAAGAGGAGGCGGCCCGTGAAAAAGAGCTGCTCAAAGAGACTCTGCAGACGGGCATGACGGTGACTGCCACGGTGACGTCAATCCAGAAGTTCGGCGCGTTTGTCCGCGCCGGCGCGGTAGAGGGGCTGCTGCCCGTCTCCGAAATAAGCTGGAGCAAGGTGAAGGATGTTGCCGATCTGCTTGCCGTCGGCGACGAAATATCCGTAGTCGTCAAGACTATCGACTGGGACAACAACAAGTTCTCCTTCAGTCTCAAGGATACGCTGCCCGATCCGTGGGATACGCTGGTGCAGAATTTCCCGGTCGGCTCCGTCCACAGCGGCACGGTCTCCCGGCTTGCCCAGTTCGGCGCTTTTGTCACCCTGACAGACGGTGTTGACGGCCTGCTGCATATATCCAAAATCGGTAAAGGCAAACGGATCAGCCACCCGCGCGAGGTTCTGAAGGATGGTGAAGCTCTGGAAGTAATCGTCGAAGGGGTCGATCGCGACAACAGAAGGATTTCCCTTGCCATGGCCGAGACCGTGCGTGCTGCGGCAGAAGCGGAAGCCGATATGCTCTCTTTCCGGCAGACGACGAATCAGGCTCCTGAAAAAATGGGGACATTTGCCGACCTTCTGCAGGCGAAGCTGAATAAATAGTTTCCTGATGGAACCTGAATATCGGGGGAGTGCATGAAGGCGGTTGTTTTCGATTTTGACGGCATCATCGTCGACAGTGAACCTCTCCACTACCGGGCCTTTCAGCGGGTGCTGGAGCCGCTTGGCGCCGGCTACTCCTGGCAGGAGTATGTCGAACGGTATCTGGGGTTTGATGATCGCGATGCTTTCCGCGAGGCCTTCCGGGTGAACTGTCTGCCGCTTGACGATGGCACTCTTGCCGGGCTGATTGCCGCCAAGGCGGCTTTTTTCCACGATGTCGCCGCCGAAGGGGTCGTGCCGTATCCCGGTGTTGTCGAGCTTGTCAGGTCGCTTGCCGGCAAGGTGCCGCTGGCCATCTGCAGCGGCGCTCTCCGTTCGGATATCGAGCCGGTGCTGCGGATGATCTCTCTGGCAGACGCCTTTGACTGTCTGGTCACGGCCGATGATGTGGCCGCGAGCAAACCGGACCCGGCGAGCTACCGGCTGGCAGTCGAGCAGTTGC
>JAGFXN010000230.1 GCA_017861215.1 Deltaproteobacteria bacterium
CGTCGTGCCAGCCGGCAAGAAAAGCGATCACCGAGTAGCCGTAGGCCGCAGTGGTGCCGAGCGCCACCAGCACATCCATGTTGGCGCTGCCGCTCTTGACGGCAAACCACGCACCGCGGTAGAAGGTCAGCCCGGCGCTGAACTGGACGATTGTTGCCAGGAGAAGATTTATCCAGCCGACGCTGCGGCTGCCGTGCAGTGTCATGGTGGCCATGATCGGCAGCGACAGCGCCAGCGCAAAGAGGAACCAGAACAGCTGGCTGCGGAGTTCCACCTGAATCTCCGCCCCGCTCTCCGCCCTGCTGCCGCCGCGGATGCCGTAGCCGAGGCCGGCTACCGTCCGCTCGATCTCCGCCGCGGTGATCTTCCCTTCATCATACTCAACCAGCAGCTCAGCCATGGCGAAGTTGACGGCAGCTCTGGCAATGCCGTCTTGCCCGGTCAGCGCCCTGTCGATCCGTGCCGCGCAGTTGACACACGACATGCCGCTGATGAAGTAGGTCGTTTTGGTCATTATTGCCGCCCGTCTGTTTTCCCGGTCCCGGTATTCCTTGCGTCCCGGGTGGAAGTTAATAAAACCGTATAGTTGACTGCAGAGAAGGCTAACAGGGTTGCACCGTCTCGTCAAGGCGATATGGCGGCGGGGGGGGCAAGCGCTGCCGGACGCAAATATTTTCAACAACTAATGGGTGTTTTCTTATATAATCGGCAACAGGTTCGCAATTCAACAGTTGCAGCTCGGGATATTTTGCCGCCTGTGACAATTCGGGACGGGGTGCCGCCATGATACGAGGAGTGGTTTGTCTGTTATTTCTGGCTGCGGCTGGAATTGCCGATGCTGCTGACAGCTGTGGTGACTGTCACGGCGATCGCCGGAAGATGGAGTCTTTCGGGGCCGGCGGGTTTGTTGTTTCCAGGGCAGAAAGCCAGCTGCAGACCGGAATGCCGGCCAGCTGCAGTGAGTGTCATCTGGGCAATCCGGCTGCGGGCGGCAAGGAGGCAGCTCACCGGGGCATGGCGAAGCTGCTGGTCGTCTCCAAAAAAGGGTTTGACGTCATTACCTCCCCCCGTAAATATCCGCTTGAGTACGGGACGAATCCGGTGAGCCGCATCTACACCCTGGTTGAAAAGGATGGCAGGCCGGTCAGGGACGCCTCGGTTACGGCGCTTTCCTGGCATGACAAGAACCGTGAGACGCTGAGCCAGGATTTTGCCGTGATGAAGAAGACCTGTGGCGACTGCCATGCAGAGGAATTTGCCGAGTTCGCCAGAAGCACCATGGCCACCAACGGCAAGCAGAGCCAGTACAAGGGCTGGCATGACCCGAAGCGGGGTCCGCACAACTGCGGCCCCTGGTTTGACGGCAATTTTGCAGCGATGCAGGCTGCTACGGCACTGCCGATGTCGCAGGAGAGCCACCGGATCAACCAGAAAGCCTGCAATATCTGCCATGTCGGCTGCCTGGACTGCCATTTCCTGCCGCAGAAGAAAAACCCTGCCGACCTTTCACAGGGCGCCCATACCTTTGTCAAGACCCCCCCGGCTGCAAGCTGCTATGGCAACGGCCGGGCATCAATCTGCCACGCCGGCCCTGAAGACCGGCGCCGCGGCGCCGGATATTTCGGCGGATCATTCTCCTATCCGGAAGGGAACCCGCCTGATGTGCATCTGGCGGCCAAAGTCGGCTGTCTGGATTGCCACGCCAGCACGAAAACTGATCCAAAGCTGGGGCATGCCATGGTCAGGAGACAGGCAGAAGCTTCCTGCAAGCGTTGTCACGCCGAAGCCGCCAGGAGCCATGCAACGTCGCTGCACCGGAACCTGGCCTGCGAGGCGTGCCATATCCAGAACGTGGCAGGGTATCAGGCCACCTACTGGGGGCCCGGCAATCTGGCCGGCGCAGCTACCCCCTATTTCAAATTCAAGGCGTATTACGGTTATATGCCGCAGCCGATCCTGATCAGGGATCAGCGCGGCCGCTGGATTCCGGTCAAACCGTATCCCATGGCCGTCATGAACCAGAAGGAGTCCCGCTTCAGCCCCGGCCTTTACTGGCGCTACCCCGCAAATCTGCCCGAACTTGAGCGAACCGATGATGCCTGGGCATACGTAGGACTGTTCGGCGGCATGCCGGAGAACAATCGCGCCATGCTCTGGATTCAGATGGACAAGATGTCCCACAAACTCGGCCGGAGCCGTTCCTGCGATTCCTGCCACGGTTCGGCGGTCGGTGCACAGCTCCAGAGTGTCGCCTGGGAGTACAGCGATCCGGGTGCTTTCCCGTTCCAGGGGGGACACGAGGTGCTGGCAGACAGGAACGGCATCTTCATCAGGAAAATGCAGTCAGAAACGATAGTGCTTGAGCCGGGTTTCACCCTTTCGGCGTTGGCGCCATGGGTCTATTTCAAGGACTCCTGGCAGGTCAAGGGGGATTTCTCCCTGCCGGTCATCAGGGACAGGCAAGCTTTTGAGGCGGTCAACGGAAAAAACGAAGCTGCACGGAGCCGGGGGATACTGCACCGGTAGGTGCGATTTGTCTCTGCACTCGAACAGGTCTGGAGCGGGTGACAGCATGTCAGGCAGGAATAAAGCCCGGTGCAGGCGGCTGATGGCAGACCGGCCTTTGCCTTCATGGCCCTGGTGACCGTGCTTCCTGTTGCCGCAGGCAGTTCCTCAGCGCAGAGCTTTTGACCGGGCGGCGATGAACCTGAAAAAGGGGTTGGGCAGGCGGATCATTCCGCCGCTTGATCTTCGATATGCAGTATCTCGCGCATTTCGGCAGTGCAGATCTTGATGACTGCCGCCGCAGGGATGGCGAGGACTATTCCCCAGAAGCCGAGCAGTTCACCCATTGCCATGACGGCAAAGATGACGGCAAGCGGGTTGAGCCGCAGGGTGTGCTTCATGACCAGCGGTTTGATCAGATTCCCTTCGATGATGACGTTGATGACGAAGTAGGCAGCGGCAACTTTAGGGATCAGCCAGATGTCACCTGTCTGCGCATAACCGATCAGGGCCGGGGGGATCATGGCAACAAGCACGCCGAGGAAAGGGACGATGGAGGCGAAGCCGGCAAACAGGCCGTTGAGAATCGGGAACTCTACGCCGATGAGTGCCAGAGCTATGGCAGTAAGCAGACCGACCAGCAGGCAGTCGCAGCACATACCGACCAGAAACCGCTCCAGCGAGTTGTTAATCTTTCGGCCAAGCTCCAGCAGATACTGACGTTCGCGGTGATGAAACATCCTTCTGATAAAATCCTTGGCGTGCTGTTTGTAAAGCAGCATGAAGAAGACAAGAATCGGCGCCAGGATCAGATTGAAAGCGGCAAAAAAGAGTTTCTTGAGCTGACCGTAGCCA
>JAGFXN010000042.1 GCA_017861215.1 Deltaproteobacteria bacterium
CGCCGCCAAGCTACAGGGGGTTGTCACCAGGGTGGAGATGTAAAACTAGCCAGTTCGCAGCAGGCAGACGCAATTGCTGACGATGTGAATCATGCTGTGGAATCAGGAGAATCAGGATGAAATACCAACCCGTAATCGGACTGGAAGTCCATGTCCAGCTCAAGACCAATACCAAGATCTTCTGCGGCTGCTCCACGCAGTTCGGGGCAGAGCCCAATTCGCAGACCTGCCCGGTCTGTCTCGGTCTGCCCGGGGCGCTGCCGGTACTGAACCGCAAGGTGGTGGAGTTTGCCATCAAGGGGGGGCTGGCCACCAACTGCCGTATTGCCCCCCGTTCGGTCTTTGCCCGCAAGAACTACTTCTACCCTGATCTGCCGAAGGGGTATCAGATCAGCCAGTATGAACTGCCGATCTGCGAGCATGGCCATCTGGACATCGAAGTCGATGGCGTGGCCAAGCGGATCGGCATCACCCGGATTCATATGGAAGAGGATGCCGGCAAGCTGGTGCACAGCGATGTCCCCGGCCTGGGGAGCGGCTCCGGCGTCGACCTGAACCGTGCCTGCACGCCGCTGCTGGAGATTGTCTCCGAACCGGATATCAGAACAGCCGACGAGGCGGTGGCCTATCTCAAGAAGCTGCATCAGATTGTGGTCTATCTCGGCATCTGCGACGGCAATATGGAGGAGGGGAGCTTCCGCTGCGATGCCAACGTTTCGGTCATGCCGGTCGGTGCGGAAAAATTCGGCACCCGTACCGAAACCAAGAATGTCAACTCCTTCCGCTTTGTGAAACAGGCGATCGAGTACGAAATCGAGCGGCAGATCGAAGTCATTGAGGATGGCGGGAAAATAGTCCAGGAGACCCGCCTGTTCGATCCTGACAGCGGCATGACCCGCTCCATGCGGGGCAAGGAGGATGCCCACGACTACCGCTACTTCCCGGATCCTGATCTGGTGCCGCTGGTGATCAGCGACGAGTGGATCAATGAAGTCAGGCTGTCGCTGCCGGAACTGCCGGAAGCGAAACTTGCCCGTTATCAGCGCGAACTGGGGCTGTCGCTGTACGATGCCGAGGTCCTTACTGCCAGCAGAACGCTGGCCGCCTATTATGAAGAGATTCTGGCGGCCGGCGCAGCGGCGAAAGCCGCGGCCAACTGGGTCATGGGAGAGGTTACCCGCGGGCTGAATGACAGCGGGCTGGAGATTGCCGCCTGCCCGGTGACGCCGCAGCTGCTGGCGGAGCTGCTGACCCTGATCGAGAAGGGCACTATCTCCAACAAGATTGCCAAGACGGTCTTTGACGAAATGTGGCAGAGCGGCAAGCGCCCGGAGGAGATTGTGGCCGAAAAGGGGCTGATACAGGTTTCCGACAGCGGTGCCATCGAAAAAATCATCGACGAGATCATGGCGGCCAACATGGGGCAGGTGGCAGAGTACCGCGGCGGCAAGGAGAAGGTCTTCGGCTTCTTCGTCGGCCAAGTGATGCGCGCCTCCAAAGGGCAGGCCAATCCGGCGGTGGTAAACGATCTGCTGCTGCAGAAACTCAAGGGGTAGCTATCCGTTCTCCCTGGTGGAAAAATTCCCGCGGCGAGCTGTATGTCATTGCCCAGTCCCTGCTCTTTACCATGATTGTCCTGGCGCCGCGCACGCTCCCCTCGCTGCCTGCCTGGAACCGGCACTGGCAGCTGACCGGCTGCATCGGCGGCGGCCTGCTGATGGTCTGCGGCACCCTGCTGGCAGTGGCGGGCGTTGTGCACCTGGGTCGCAATCTGACGCCGTTCATCTGCCCGAAAGGTGCGGCTGTCCTGCTGGAACAAGGCGCCTACCGTTTTGTCCGCCATCCGATCTACAGCGGCATCCTGCAGCTGGCATTCGGCTGGGCACTCTTTGTGAACGGCTGGCTGACTCTGCTGTATGCGGCCATCCTTTTTTTGGTCTTTGACCGCAAGCTGCGCCGTGAGGAGGAGATGCTGCGCCGCACTTTTCCCGGTTATGCTGCCTACGCCGCCAAGGTCAGCCGGCTGATTCCGTTTCTTTATTGACCCGCTATGAAAAAGACAAACCCGAAAAAAACAAAAAAACTGCCGAAGCTGCTCTATGCCGACGCTGCCGGCAATATCTTTGACCATCCCTTCCTGACCATGGCCGGGATGAGCGGCACAGAAGCCGTGCTGCCGGAAGAGATCGAACTGATTCCGTTGCCCGAGGACAGCCGCCTCTTTACCATACCGGACACGCCGCCGCTTGCCTGGGACGGAAAGCAGCAGAAGTTCATCACGGTCAGCACTGTCCGTGAGGGCCGCCGGGAAATGCCGGTGCAGGCGGTCTCCGCTTTCATGGCGCCCGGCTGGCTGCGGACCCTGCTGCCGGCCTGCGACTACAGCAGAAAACGGGTGCAGCTGCCGCTCTGGGCCTACACTGCGGTCGGCTGGGATGAAGAGAGTGAGCAGTTCGTCGTGGCCGCAACCAGAGTGGATGCCAATGAAAACTGGCAGCCGCGCAACTATGATGACCGGCAGCTCGACCCGCTGGTCAGGAAAATGCTCGGCCAGTTTCCGAAAAACCGGCTGCTGGAGCAGCTCTCCCGCTGTGCCATCGACTATCACTGCTTTGCCGCCAAGAATCTTTTCTATCGCCGCTGGGAAGCGCCGATACCGACCTCTCCGGTCTGCAACTCCCGCTGTCTCGGCTGCATCAGTCTCCAGCCCTCCGACTGCTGTCCGTCCAACCATGAGCGGATCAATTTCGTGCCGACTCCGGAGGAGATCGTCGAGCTGATGCTGCCGCACCTGCTGGAGGCGCCCGAGCCGATTGTCTCCTACGGCCAGGGGTGCGAGGGGGATCCGATCATGCAGGCGGACACCGTCGCCGAGGCGACCCGCCGGCTCAAGAGTGCCGCCGGTGGGCGCGGCACCGTCAACTTCAACTCGAACGGCTCTTTTCCCGACCGGATCCGTCTCCTCTGCGACGCCGGCATGGACTCGATGCGCTTCTCCATGAATTCGGTGCAGGAGGAGCTCTATAACCGCTACTACCGTCCGGTGAACTATTGTTTTGCCGATGTGGTCCAGTCGGTAAAGATTGCCAAGGAGCGCGGCCTGTTCACCATGATCAACTATCTGGTGTCGCCGGGGGTGACTGACTCGCCTGCCGAAACAGAGGCGCTGTTGCGCTTCCTGGCCGAGACCGGCGTTGACATGCTGCAGCTGCGCAATCTGTCCATCGATCCTGACTACTATAACCGGGAAATGGGGGCAAAGGGGGGCGGGATCGGCATGTACCGGCTGCTGCAGAGGATAAAAAAGGAATTTCCGCGGGTGCAGTTCGGCTATTTCAATCGCACCCGGGAGAACTTTTTTCCGGCAGGGTATGAGCAGGGGTGGCCCATAACAAGATGAGAGATGAGAGATTAGAGATGAGTTGCCTGGGGCAGGTTCCGCAGGCCTTTGCTGTTGCTGGAATGGAAGTATCCTGCCCGCTGGCAAGCCCGGCGGCGCCGCTTATCGCCTCATACCTGCAGCCGCCGCCGCAATCTGAACGGTGCCACAAGGAGCGAACGTGAGTCGCGAGCGCAAGGTCTCGGTAACGAATGTCTGCAAGATCCTGTTGCGCACCGGGCTGATCAGCGAAGAGCAGAACAGGATGGTGCTTTCCCGTGCGGAAGCGCAGATGGCAAGACTCCACAGCCACCAGCAGTCCGGTTATACAAGACGTTTTTCCCAGGGTGTCGAGCAGATTTCGCCGGCGGAGATCATCTCGTCGTTTAATCTGGAAATACCGGGGACCGGCAGGATTCTGACTGAAGATGCCATTACCGAAACCATTGCCAAGGCAGTCGGCATGGAATATGTCAAGATCGATCCGTTGAAGATGGCCCTGGAGCTGATTACCGACCATGTAACCCGTGCGTTTGCCCTGAAAAACCTGATCGTGCCGATCGGGGAGAAAGACGGCGCGGTTATCTTTGCCCAGGCCGATCCCTTTAACAGCCGGGCCATAGAGGATATCAAGCAGGCCCGGAACATACAGATTCGCCAGGTGCTGGCGTCCCGCAGTGATATCCTCAAGATTCTGCGCGAATTTTTCGGCTTCCGGGCGTCGGTGCTGGCTGCACAAAGTGAAGTGCCCAGCGGCGTAGACCTGTCCAATCTTGAGCAGTTTGTCCAGATGCGCGCCCATGGCGAAATTGAGGGGAGCGACAAGCACATTATTGCTGCGGTCGAATTTCTCCTCCAGTACGCCTTTGACCAGCGGGCAAGTGATATTCATATCGAGCCCAAGAGGGATATGTCACTGATCCGCCTCAGGGTGGACGGCGTGCTGCATAATATCCATACCGTCCCGAAAAAGCTCCATCCGCCGATGATTTCACGGATAAAGCTCCTGGCACGCCTGGACCTTGCCGAAAAGAGGCGTCCACAGGACGGCAGGATCAAGACCAGCCACAAGGGGAAGGAGGTAGAGCTGCGTGTTGCAACGCTGCCGGTCGCTTTCGGCGAAAAAGTTGTTATCAGGATCTTCGACCCCGAAATACTGCTGCAGGATCTTGACAGGATCGGCTTCTACCCGCGCGAATACCAGCTCTACAGCGCGTTCATCTCCAAACCGAACGGCATCATCCTTGTTACCGGGCCCACCGGCAGCGGCAAGACAACCACGCTGTACTCATCCCTGCGGGCACTGTCATCCCCGGAAGTAAATATTGTCACGGTTGAAGATCCGATCGAGATGGTGATGGAGGAGTTCAACCAGGTCGGGGTGCAGGGCGCTATCGGGGTAAACTTCGCCACAGTGTTGCGCAATATTCTCCGCCAGGATCCGGACATTATCATGATCGGCGAGATCCGTGACCGGGAGACAGCTGAAAATGCCGTCCAGGCGGCCCTTACCGGGCATCTGGTGCTTTCCACGCTGCATACCAATGATGCACCGGCAGCCGTTACCCGCCTGCTTGATCTCGGCGTGCCGTCATTTCTCATTACGTCAACAGTGGTCGGCATTATTGCCCAGAGACTGCTGCGCTCCATCTGTACGGAGTGCAAGCGGGAGCGCCGGCTGACCCCGGAAGAGGCTGCCTATCTGCAGCTTGAAAAGCAGGAGGTGACGGTCTGGGAGGGCGCCGGCTGCGGCGAATGTCGCGGCACAGGGTATCGTGGGCGGAGCGGCATCTTCGAAGTGCTCGATTTCACTGATAACATCAAAGCTGTCATCTCCGACAGGATGGATCTGGCGGAACTGTATGCTGCCGCGAAGCGCGACGGCATGATCAGCCTGCGGCAGGTGGCCATCAGAAAGATGCTGGAAGGAATAACGACCTATGAAGAGGTGCTGGCCATAACCGGGTAACAGCGGGACCAGGCAGAGCTTTCTCCTTGCATCACGGCTCTTCATCAGGCAGGATATCCGCATGGCTATGAAATTTTTTGTCACCTGTGCAAAAGGACTCGAGGAACTGATTGGCGGAGAGCTTGCCTCTCTGGGGATCGCCGCCGCCAAAATCGAGCGGGGCGGGGTCTCTTTTGCCGGCAGCCTGGCCGACGGCTGTAAAGCCTGTCTCTGGCTGCGGACGGCAAGCCGCGTGCTGCTCATCCTTGCCGAGTTTCCCGCCGCTTCCCCCCAGGAACTGTACGATGGCGTCAGGACTGTTGATTGGCCGCACTATCTGCGACCCGAGATGACGATGGCCGTCGATGCGGTCCTCCGGGACTCGGCCATGACGCATTCAGGGTTTATCGCCCTCAAAACCAAGGATGCCGTGGTCGATACCGTCCGCGACCGCTATGGCCGCCGTCCCGACGTTGATACCAGTTCGCCTGACCTCAGGGTCAATGTCCATCTGGTGAAAAACCACTGTACCCTGAGTCTTGACCTTGCGGGTGAACCGCTCGACCGGCGCGGCTATCGACTGGACCGTAACAAGGCGCCGCTGCGGGAGAATCTTGCTGCCGCGCTGGTCGCTTTCAGTGGCTGGCAGGGCGAGGTCCCGTTCTATGACCCCATGTGCGGCTCCGGTACTATTGCCATTGAAGCGGCGCTGCTCGCTTCCCGGACAGCTCCCGGGCTGCTGCGGGAGAAGTTTTCCTTCCAGTGCTGGCCGCAGCATGACCCTGCAGCCTGGCAGGCGCTTCTTGCCGAAGCGGAGGCGCTCCGCTTGCGGCAAATCAAGGGAAAGGTGTGCGGTTCCGACCGCTCGCCCGGGTCGATTGATATGGCACGGCAGAACGCCCGGCGTGCCGGCGTGGCAGGCATGGTAACGTTTACTGCGGCGGAATTCAGCACTTTTACCCCGTCATCACCGGCAGTCATTATCTTCAATCCGCCCTACGGAGAAAGGATGGGCGAATCCGGGGAGCTCGCCGGACTCTACCGCCTGCTGGGAGATGTCCTGAAACAGCGCTGTGCCGGAACAAGCGCCTTCATCCTCTGCGGCAACAGCGAACTGGCAAAGCATATCGGCCTGAAAGCGACCCGCCGGATTCCTCTCTGGAACGGCCCGATTGAATGCCGTCTGCTGAAGTATGATCTTTATTAGCCGGAAATGCTTGACATCTGCTCGATGCAGGATTTAATATAAAAGTTCGCTTTACGGGCCTATAGCTCAGTTGGCTAGAGCTACCGGCTCATAACCGGTCGGTCCCAGGTTCGAGTCCTGGTGGGCCCACCATTTTTCCAGTTCTACTTGGAGATGTCCATAAAGCGCTTAAAGTCAGAAAAATCCCATAATAGGGGGAAAAAGAGTGCATACCATCAGGGTGCACTCTTTTTCTTTTTAAGGCATGTTAACGGCTAAACTCTCTGACATAATTGGAATCATTAACAAAATAGCCCCACCCCATCTGGCGGAAGAGTGGGATAATGTCGGACTCCAGGTCGGCGACCCTGCTGCGGTCATCGAAAGACTCATGGTCTCCCTGGATCCCGGGTCTGCTGCGGTAGACGCGGCAATCAGCCACTCCTGCCAGCTCCTTCTCACCCATCACCCGTTACTGTTCAAGCCGCTCAAAAGAATTTCCACTGCTGACGCAACCGGTGCCATTGTGCATACAGCCATTCGCAGCAGTCTCGCCATTGCTTCACTGCATACCAATTATGATACCGTCACTAACGGTGTCAACGATCTTCTGGCAGCCGCTCTCGGGCTTGCCGACTGTCGCCCGCTCAAGATTTCCCACCGCGAGGAACTGCTGAAACTGGTGGTTTTTGTCCCCGTGACCCATCAGCAGCAACTGCTTGAGGCGCTGCTCAAGTTCAGCAGTATGCCGGGCAATTATACGGAATGCTCTTTCAGCAGCGCTGGCACAGGCACTTTCAAGCCTCTGGCTGCAGCAAAACCGTATATCGGCACTGCCGGGGTCAGGGAAAGCGTTGCGGAAAACAGGGTGGAACTGCTGCTGAGGAAATCTGATCTGCAGCCGGCACTCAAGGCAGTGCGGGCAGCACATCCCTATGAAGAACCTGCGGTCGATATTATCCCGCTGCTCAATGAAGGCGGCGGTCTGGGACTGGGCCGCATCTGCGATCTTGACTCGCCGCTGCTTCTGGATGAGTTCGCCGCTTTGGTGAAAGAGCGTTTGCACCTTGCCGCGCTGCGCATGGTCGGCAGCAGGGGAAGAAAGATTTCCCGTATCGCACTGTGCGGCGGCAGCGGCGCCTCCCTGCTGCGGGAGGCGGCCAGGCAGGGGGCTGATCTGCTTGTTACCGGCGACATCAAGTACCACGAAGCGCAAGAGGCAGAATCACTCGGCATGGCGCTTCTTGATGCCGGTCACTTTGCCACGGAGCGATTGATGATTGAAGGGCTTTCCCGGCAGATGGAAAGCGAGTTTGCCGTACGAAAGCTTGCGGTGCAGGTGGTGCGATGCAGTGCAGAGAGTGACCCGTTTGCATTTGTCTGACGCGGATTCTGATAATAAAGCAGGAGAGGAGACAATTTGTGCGTACCAAACTAATGATTCTGGAGGACCTGCAGGAACTGGATCTGAAATCTGACGGCAGTCAGGCGAGAATTCAGGATGCTCTTGCCGAGATTGAGTCGCTTGACGGGCGGATTCAGGAAGTGCAGTCGGCGGTCGAGGCAAAAAAAGCAGAAATTGCCGCCATGGAAGCGGAACGGCTGGCCCTGGAAGATAATCTGGCAGTAGAAAATGCCAATATCGTCCGCTCTGAAGCCAATCTCAAAGGGATCACCACCCAGAAAGAGTATCAGGCTGTCAATAAGGAGATCGCTTCGGCGAAAAAACTCATTATTGAGCTGGAAGATCAGCTGCTGCAGAAGATCAGCCGCCTGGAAGAAAGCAATGCCGAGCTTTCTTCCATGGAAGTCGATCTGCAGGCCCTTGCCGAAAATCTGGGGGTGCAGAAAGCTGACATCAGGGCACGGATCGAAAGCGAAGAGACCTCTGCCGCTGCTGCTGCAAAAGTGCGGCAGGAGACAGTCAAGGCGATCCCGGCCGGCATGCTCAGGCAGTATGAGAAGCTGCGGCAAAATCGCCGGGGAATCGCCATTGTCGAGGCGCGGGATGGCGGCTGTCTCGGCTGCAACATGCACATCCCGCCGCAGCTGTATAACAACCTCTTTCGCGGGGAAGAGCTGATTACCTGTCCGCACTGCCAGAGAATGCTGGTGCTGAAACAGGAACAACAGGGATAGCGATACGGTTTGGTTGAAGTAGATCAGGCAGTCGCCGCATTACCCATGGTAATGGGGAGGAAAGTCCGGGCTCCACAGGGTATGGTGCTGGATAACGTCCAGCGGGGGTGACCCCAGGGATAGTGCCACAGAGAGAAGTCCGCCTGCCGGAGCCGTAGTGAAGGCAGGTAAGGGTGAAAGGGTGAGGTAAGAGCTCACCGGGTCCGGCGGTGACGTCGGATGCCAGGTAAACCCCACCAGGAGCAAGACCTAATAGGGGAGCGTTAAGGGCGGCCCGTCCATGCTCCCGGGTTGGTCGCTTGAGGTCGTCGGTAACGACGATCCTAGATGAATGACTGGCGCCTGCCTTCAGGTAACTGGAGGCAGGAACAGGACCCGGCTTACGATCTGCTTCAACCAATTTTTTACGGAGTTTCTGTGACTGATCCGGAGGCATGGGCAGCGGCGGCGGCAGCTGTGCAGGCCGAATATGCCGCTTTGCCGCCCATGCTCA
>JAGFXN010000231.1 GCA_017861215.1 Deltaproteobacteria bacterium
AAAGCCATTATTGACAAGCCGGCCCAGCCGGGTTGCCGGCAGCCGGCCGTGAGGCAAACGTCTACGCCGGAAATCGCAGTCACCGCGGAAGACAGGATTTGACAGCAGCCGCCCCTCTTCTCTATACTCCAGTGACTTTTTGCTCAGGAGCAGCCATGAACAAGCACGTGTACGTCATCGGCCACCGCAATCCCGATACCGATTCCATCGCTTCCGCCATCGCCTATGCCGAACTGAAAAAACGCCAGGGCCAGAGCGGCGTGGTTGCTGCCATGGCCGGGACCCCCAATCCGCAGACCCGCTATATCCTGGAAAGGCTGGCTCTGGCAACGCCGCTGTATCTGGCGGACGTCCACCCGAAAGTCAGGGATATCATCAACCGCCAACCGGTAACAGCCACCGCCGCCATGCCGCTCAGAGATGTGCTGGAGCTGTTTCACCGCCATACCATCCGGGTCCTGCCGGTGGTTGACGAAGCCAATGTTCCGGTGGGGATCGTCTCGCTGCTGAAGCTGTCGGAAAAATACCTGGTGGCGGGCAGCGATCGCAAACGGGGGATTGATACTTCAATCCGCTCGCTGGCGGAATGCATTGGCGGCAGCATTCTTTGCGGTGCCCCCCTGGATGAGGTTGAACACCTGCACCTCTTCATCGGCGCCATGCGGGAGGAATCCTTCTCGGACACAATTGACGGCTACGATCCGTCATCGCTGCTGGTGATGACCGGCGACCGGCCTGCCATTCAGCAGGCAGCGATCAGTCGCGGCGTCCGTATCCTGGTCATCACCGGCGGTTTCCCACCCGCCGACTCCCTGTTAACCCAGGCCCGCAGCCGCGGCCTGACGATCATCTCCACCCCGCACGATACTGCCACTGCGGCCTGGCTGGCCCGTCTGTCAACGCCGCTCTCCTGTTTTGTCGAGCCGGCATTTGTCAGCATCGGTGTTGCCGAATCGCTGGAAAATCTGCGGCTGAAGCTGCTCCATTCCGGCGAACCGGCCGTCATCACGGTGGAGGAGGACGGCACCCTCGCCGGCATTGCCACCAGATCGTCGCTGCTGGCGCCGATCCCCTATGCCCTGATCCTGGTCGACCATAACGAACTGGCGCAGGCGGTGCCGGGCGCCGAATCGGTCGAAATTCTCGAGGTGATTGATCACCACAAACTGGGCAATCACCCGACCAGTCAGCCGATCACCTTCATGGCGGCCCCGGTGGGCAGCACCTGTACCGTGGTGGCGTCACTCTACCGTGAACGCGGCATCGAACCGGAGCAGAAAATTGCCGCCCTGCTCCTGGCCGGCATCATGTCCGACACGGTTATCCTCAAATCGCCCACCACTACACCCCGTGACCGGGAGATGGTGCTCTGGCTGGAGCAGCTCTCCGGTCTCGATCATCTTCTCTTCGGCAAAGAGATTTTTTCGGCGTGCAGCGGCTTCAGCTCCCACGACAACCCGGAACTGGCGGTTACTGCAGATTTCAAGGAGTTCAGCGCCGGCGACACCCGTTTCGGCATCGGTCAGGTGGAAGTGGTCGGTTTTGAGGAGTTTTTTGAGCTGCAGGCTGAATTGCGCAGCATCCTCGGGCGGCTCCGCCGCCAGGAGCGGCTTGACATGGCCGGCCTGATGGTGACCGACATCCAGAGCGAAACATCCCTGTTTCTGGTGGAAGGGAAAAACGAACTGGCACACGTCATGGGGTATCCCCAGCGGGAACCGCAGCTTTACGAGCTGAAAGGGGTCATGTCGCGCAAAAAGCAGCTGGTGCCGCATCTGCTGAAGGTTCTCGGCAGCCTGTAATTCCGATTCCAGATCAAGGATGATATCTAGGCGGCGAGGAATGAGGCGACGAGGCGTACACGACAGTACGTTGAGGAGCCGAAGACGAGCCAACAAAGATAGCGCCTTGATATGGAATTGGAAGAACGGATTACCGGCCGGGAACGCCGCCGCTGCAGCTCTCCGGCAAGGCGAAGGGACCGACCAGTCTGCTGAACAGCAGCGGTATGCGGGTCGCAAAAGAGAGGCGTACGCCGCTGACAGGATGGGTAAAGGAGATCGACAGGGCATGCAGCGCCAGATCGGCAGACGCAGCCTGGCCCCTGCCGTACTTCCGGTCGCCGACCAGCGGGTGCCCCGTGTCGGCAAACTGCACCCGGATCTGGTGCTTGCGGCCGGTCAGCAGCTCGATCTGCACCAGGCTGAGTCCCTTGTGCTCTTTGACGAGCGTATAGGCTGTCTGCGCCAGCTTCCCCCGGGAAGGATCGGGGGTGGAGTAGACATTGAAGGCGGCATTTTCGGCCAGATAACTGCTGAGGATCCCGGCAGGCGGGTTGAGGCGGCCGGAGACCACGGCCAGATAGATTTTGCAGGTGTTGTCCCAGTCTGACTGCAGAAACAGCTTGGCCTGTTCACTTTTGGCAAAAAGCAGAATGCCGGAAGTGTCACGGTCGAGACGATGGACGATGTACGCCCGCTGGCGTGACTTTGGGTTCCCCTTGCGGACATAGTCATTGAGGATCGTGTGCACGGTGCGGGATTTGTCCCGGTCGGTCCCCATGGACAGCAGGCCGCCCGGCTTGTCCACCACGAGGATGTCGGCATCCTCGTGGAGCAGAGTCACCCCTTTGGGCTGGTGCTTCGGGGCCGGCGCTCCGCCTGGCCGCGTCATTTCAGCCTGCCGCCAAGAAGCTGCTTGCAGATCGCATCCAGCCCCTTGCCCTTGTTTGCTATCCACCAGTCGGCACTGGACTGGCGCTTGACGATCGCCTCAACCGCCCTGAAAACTTCCGGGGAGGTCTCCTGCCATACTTTCAGACGATCGGTACGGATCTTCTCCGCCCAGACAACCAGTTTCGGTGCGCCGCTCAGTTTCATAGCATCTCCTCTGCCGCCACGGTAGCACAGCCAGCCGGCCTGACACAAAACAATGTTCACCAAAGCCGGCACCGCAGACCGGCAGACGCTGCAGAACCATGCCGTACTGGAGAGAACTGTCGGCAGCGGTCATCATGGACATTGTTCCCCTTGCAGCAGCTGCTTCCTGTATCGCTTAGCCGGTATTGCGCAGCCCTGCAGAGATGCCGCTGATGGTGGCGGCAAGGACGTAGTTCAGCTCCTCGCTCTCTTCTCCGCCCCTTTTCCGCCGCAGCAGTTCGATCTGGATCATGCTGAGCGGGTCGACATAGGGGTTGCGCAGCCGGATGGAGCGCGCCAGGGGGGGATTGTGCTCCAGCAGGCGCGACTGGCCGCTGACCGCCAGCAGCATCCGCCGCGTCCGCTGATATTCTTCGACCACCAGGCC
>JAGFXN010000043.1 GCA_017861215.1 Deltaproteobacteria bacterium
CCTTTCCGGTTAATAATCTCCGGTCAACAGTGAAATTTTTCAAGCCTTGGCTATACTTGATGAACGAAACGGCCTCGTGGGGCGTCGGCTGAACTCTCCGTTTCCGGAAGGTCGGCAGAAAGGCCAGCTCGTTGCGGACGGCGACGCGGTCCGCCTGGCCGGGTCTTGGAACTCATGGCTGAGACGTTCTCTCTCTGACAGGAGGCTGTCAAATGCGCCTTTTCATTGCCATCGAACTGCCGGCTGAGGTCAAAAAGCTCCTCACCGGACTGCGGACTGCAATCCCCGGGGCAAACTGGGTTCCGCCTGAGCAGCTGCATCTGACGCTGGCTTTTCTGGGGGAGGTGGACGAAGCCACCTGCGCGCTGCTGGCGGAGAAGCTGGCGGGAATCGTTGCGCCGGGCTTCACGCTCCAGTTCAGCAGCAGCGGCTGCTTTCCCGATCGGCGCCGCCCGCGGGTCATCTGGGCCGGGCTGTCACCGTCACCGCTGCTGACCGGTCTTGCCGAGCTGGTGGGCAGAGCCGTGCGCAGCTGCGGCATAGTGCAGGAGGAACGCCCGTTTTCACCCCACATTACCCTGGCCCGCATCCGCCAGCCGGCAGGACGGGAGGCAGGCGCCTTCCTTGAGCAGCACCGGCAGCTGGAACTGCCGCCGGTCAACGTGCGGGAATTCATCCTCTTTCAGAGCCTATTGACCAGGGAGGGGGCCATCCACACGCCGCTCGGGCAGTTCCCCCTCTGCGGCTGAACCAAGAGGCCTCGGGCTTGCTTCACAACCCTGATTGGTGCCGGGATTACATCTCCACCGAGAGCGTTTTCTGTCGCTGGTGGAGAAAGAGGCGATCGAGGAGTAGATAGCGGACAAACAAGTTGCTGGAGAACATCCTGGCGGCGATGGGACCGGGCAGCCCGGCAGGCAGCAACCGGGCGCTGGCCATGCCGCCGCCATAACGTTCCGTCAACTTTGCCGCATAGGATTCCAGTCTGTCGCGCCGGTAATCGCCCCTGGCCGCCACGATGGTCTGCGCCGCCAGCAGGGCCGATTCAACCGCCGGCAGAATCCCTTCGCCGCTGTGCCTATGGGCCAGCCCGGCAGCATCGCCGATCAGCAGCGCGCCGTCGCCGACCCGGCGGCGCCCCCCCTGCGGCTGCCAGGCAAGATAGGCATGCCCCTGATAGCGCACGGCGTCGTCCGGAGCGACCACCCCCCTCTCTTCAAGAAAAGTGCGGAAGCCGGTCATCTGCCGCCCGAAATCAGCCCGATCCATGCGGCCGAAGCCGACATTCAGAAAGCCGCCCTTCCTGACAATCCAGCCGTAGCCTTTCAGATCCTGACTGAAAAACAGCTCCGGCGTATCGCTTTGGACCTGGCACGACAGCTGGCGGTCGTCACTGCGGGCAAATTCGGCTGCCCGGGCGACAATGACCGGTTCCGCGCCGATTTTTGCCCCCAGCGAGCACGCCACCGGGCACGTATGACCGGCAGCGCCGACCAGCAGCCGCGCCATGATGCGGCCGTTGACGAGCCAGCAGTCGTCCTTCCTTTCCAGCATGCTGACCGCTTCACCCAATATCTGACGGCCGGCGCTGCGCTGCAGCAGATACTGGTCAAACTCGCAGCGCCGGATGCCGTAACTGACGGTCCTGTCATAGCTGGTAACCAGCTCGGCGCCATGCATGACAGAGGTCCTGAACCCCCGGATCTCCTCAAGCACGCGTCCCCGGCGATAGTCGTCCGGCTCTATCGCCAGCGTCTCCAGCACCGCGGGGGTGATCCAGCCGGCACAGGGCTTGTCCCGCGGGAAACGCTGCGCATCGAGCAGCAGCACATCGAGCCCGGCCTGCCGCAGCCGCCCGGCACAGGTTGACCCGGCCGGCCCGCCGCCGACTATCAGCACCTCGCAGCTCTCCATCAGGCTTCGCCAGGTCCGGCAAAGAGGTGGGACCGGGTCCAGGGAATCTGGTTGTTGTGGTGACGGGCGAAGACAACCTGAAACAGCTGCAGATTGCCGACCGTAAAGTTGGCGATGGCGCCGGCCAGGTAGAGTCGCCAGGTGCGGACAAAATTGTCGTCGAACATGCCGCTGATCCTGTCTTTATTCTCTTCAAAGCGCTCCAGCCAGTGTTCCAGTGTCCTGGCGTAGTGCAGGCGCAGGTTTTCCACATCCAGAACGGAAAGCCTCCACGGCTCAAAAATGTCCATCATTTCCCGCAGCGTCGGGGGATAACTCCCGGGAAAGATCCGCCTCAACAGCCAGGGGCTCATCGGCTGCGGCACGTTCTGGCCGATGGTGTGGATCAGACCGAGCCCCTCTTCCTTCAGGGAGCGGTTAATAACTTCGCCGAGGGTCCGGTAGTGTTCGGGGCCGACATGTTCGAGCATGCCGATGGAGACAAAGGCATCGTAGCGTCCCGCAATGTTGCGGTAGTCGTCCTCGACAAATTCGACCTGTCCGCCAAGGCCTGCGGCGGCAGCTCTGTGACGCGCATAGTCAATCTGTTCCTGGGAGATATTGAACGACCTGACGGTGACCCCGTACTGCCTGGCCATATAGCAGGCCAGCGCGCCCCAGCCGCACCCCGCTTCCACCACGGTCTGTCCGTCCTGCAGCCTGAGTTTGCGGCAGACCAGCTCCATCTTGGCGATCTGGGCTTCTTCCAGGGTTGCCGCAGGCCGGGGGAAATAGGCGCAGGTGTAGAGCATCTCCCGATCGAGCCACAAGCGGTAGAAGTCGTTGCCGATGTCGTAATGGTGGTGGATATTGCCGCGTGAACCGGAGAGCGAGTTCGTGTCCTTCTGCATCCGCTGGTACACGGTCCGGCGGAAACGCCCCGGCCCGTTGTTCATGCCATGGTAAATCGCCTCCATGAACGCCACCAGCCCCCCCTCTATCTCGATCCGGCCGGCGCTGTAATCGTCGCCGAAGTTGAGCAGCGGGTTGGTAATAAGCCGCCACAGGGTGGCGCGGTCATTGATCGTCATGCCCACCGCCGCTGCCGGCTCAGGACTGACAACTTCCTTGCCGTCCCAGAGGGACGCCCTGACAGGGGGGTCCCCGAGAATATGCAGAAAACTGCACAGCAGCCATCTGTCAATGTCATGAACCCTGCCGCCGGCATGGCCCCTGCCGTTCATGGCCCGGCAGGGAGAATGGAATGTGTCTGTTCTGGACATAATCACCTCGCATAAACGACAGCGCCGGACCATAGGCAAAGGCCCATGCCGTTATTCCTCGCTGGTCATTGCTGTCGTTTCCTGGTGCCCGCACGCCGCTGCAGTCATCCCGCAGCATCAATCTCCCGACAGGATCCCCTCCGCCGCCCTGATGCCGCTGGCCCAGGCGCCGGTTATGCCGCGCGAGGTTCCGGCACCGTCGCCGACCATGTAGACGTTGCAGCTCACCCGGAAGTGGCGGTCGACAAAGGACGGTTTGTTGGCGTACATCTTGATCTCCGGATAGTACATGATGGTGCTCGGATGAAGAACGCCGGGAACGATGGTGTCGAGCTTCTTCAGAGCGGCCCAGATGTGGCGCATGATTCTGGCCGGCACGGCGAGTCCGAGGTCGCCGGCCGTGACCGGACAGCTGGGCGGGAATGCATAGAGATCCTCATTGAACGACTCGGCAGTGGAGCGTCTGCCCATACGGAAGTCGCCCACCCGCTGCATGAGCGGCTTCCCGCCGCCGATTTCGTTGGCAAGCCGACCGAGATAAACGGCCATCTGCTGCCCGCTCCTGACCGGATCCTTCAGGCCGATAGTATTGAGCATGGCGAAGTTCACCAGGTTATTCGCGGTCTGTGCCGTCGAGAGAGCATGGCCGTTGATCAGGCTGAACTCATGGTACCGCTCCAGTACCACCCGCGCATGACCGGAGTTGGTGCAGAAGGTCCGGACCCTGTCGGGGAAAAGAAACTTGGGATCGTAGTAGTCATTGACGATGGGGTAGTTGTTGAGCGTGGTCTCGATGCGGATGCCTACATCGACCACGTTGTCGACATAGGCAATGCCCAGTTTTTCCATCACCTGCTGGAGAAAGCTGAACCCCTTCCGGCCGGGGGCAACGATCGGCTTCCTGCCGCGCACCGTTTCCGTCCCGGCGATAACGACACCCGGGCCGGCGGCTTCGTCGAAGACGTCAGTCACCTCCCGCTCAAGCATGAACTGCACGCCGCGGCTTTCCAGTCCGGTCTGAAGGCGGTGGATCAGGGCGCGGCTGCGATCGGTGCCGACATGGGCCTGGCGTACGTCGAGCAGGTCCACGCCGAGACGCTCCGCCCGCCGCTGGTAGACTGCCAGATTCTGTTTTTCCTTGATGATCGGCTGCAGAGAGCTCTCCACCAGGGGAAGAAGCCTTTCGGCCTCTTCCCTGGTCCAGTTGTCGGCGCTGAAACCGATGGGGTACGTGTAGTTCTGTTTGCAGTCGTTCAGCAGGCCGCCTGAACTGATTTTTTCCCGGTCGATCAGGAGCACGGAGAGGGACGGGGAGAGTTCGGTAAGATGAAAGGCGGCACCGAGACCTGCCGGGCCTGTACCGACGATGATGATGTCATAGCCGGAAGCTGTCATGGCAGGCTCCTAACGGGACCAGTTCACCCTGACGAGTTCGTCGTCATCATTCCACTGAAAATGAAGGTCGCCGCCATGGGACTTGAAGACTTCCCGGCCGATTTTCTGCGCCAGCTTTGCGTCGGTGGTGGTAATGACAATGCCGTTTTTTTCGTTGCTGCTATCAATAACCCTGCCGAGCGGATTCTTCAGGCCGGCGGCCTGAGCCGTGTTTCTAATCAGATTCTCTATTTCGATCCGGTGTTCGGCAAAAAAACTCCCCTTGAGAGAGACGATGCCGGCAGGATTCCGGTCGGCGATGCGCCGACAGGCCGGGCAGACGAGGCTCTGCCCTCCCTTTGGCGCTGCACCCTCTTCGGCACCGTACCAGCGCTTGCTGCGGAAAACATTGCCGCAGGCGCAGTAGGCCGACCCTTCGACCCCACCCTTTTCCTCATAGCTATTCATGCTCCGGGGGGTGCGCTGCCCTTTTTCCTTGGTCCTTCTTATTGTGGTCACCATCAGTTGTTTACCTCCTTTGCAAAGGGTCTGAAACCCCGCCCGGCTGCTACAGCCCGGGCGGTACACTGCGGCGGCGACTCCAGAGGCGTGCATAGATCGCCAGATTTATGAGCAGCGCCGTGATGCCGAACAGCAGCTGGGTGCGACGCGTCAAGCCGGCAGGATAGAGGACCGGTTCGAGGTAGTGCTCGATGAAGTCAGTGCCGTACCCGGCTCCGCCTGCCAGGCGGCGGAGGCGATTCTCCAGGTGCGTCAGGGGGCAGAACCAGCCGCCAATCTCTATCAGGCCTCCCCAGAGTGCCGCCGGAAGATGGACCCATGCCAGTCGTGGCCAGCGCAGCACCGCCAAACCGCCAAACAGCACGATCAGGACAAAGAGGGCGTGCAGCACCACTACCAGGTCAGCCCACAAACGGTAGTGCATAGCGTTGCTCCCTCCCGGCCATTTCCCGCTGGCCTCCTACAGACTGTCGACAACGGCCAGACGCACACCGGCGCTGGCCATCTCTTGAAAGGCACGGGCCGAGTCTCCCGGCACAAGATCCACCCCGGCCACGGCATCGGTAAGTACCGTGACCACAAGCCCGTGCCGCACTGCCTCCATGGCAGTAGCCAGGACACAGTAATCCGTCGCCAGTCCCGCCAGGTAGAGGTGCTCTATCCCCAGGTCCGTCAGCACCGATTCGAGCGGCCTGCCATCCCCGGTCACCCCTTCGAAGGCCGAGTACCCATCCTTTTCCGGGTCGATCCCCTTGGAAAACAGCAGCGCGCCTGCGGGCAGACGCAAGCCGGGATGGAACGCAGCCCCGTCGCTTCCCTGAACGCAATGGATCGGCCACAGTCCGCCGTACTGCCTGAAATGGCGCGTTAGCGGCGGATGCCAGTCGCGGCTGGCCAGCACCGGCAATCCCAAGGCAGCAAACCGCGCTGCCGCCCGGTTGACCGGCTCGACCACCTGCTCGCCATTCGGCACCGAGAGTGCGCCGCCGGAGCAGAAGTCGTTCTGCAGATCCACAACCAGCAATGCCGCCTTCTCATTCATGGCTCATGCCCCCTGACCGGGCGCCTCTCGGATCAGCCGGTTTCGCAGCTCATTCAGCCGGCTTGATATGGACACTTTGTAGCGATGCGGATTGATAAAGCGGAGACACCCTT
The DNA here is from genome assembly GCA_017861215.1 of Deltaproteobacteria bacterium. Lineage (GTDB taxonomy): Bacteria > Desulfobacterota > Desulfuromonadia > Geobacterales > DSM-12255 > VEOV01. The sequence goes on from JAGFXN010000043.1 coordinate 6,228, forward strand.
GCGGCAAGCGGGCAAGTTCGCTGCCGCTGCGGTCGGCCATGGCCTGCAGATCTTCGCTTGCGCCACTGCGGACGCCATCCGCCATGACCACCTGCCGTACGTCGAGCAGAGCCGCGTTCTCCGGCAGAACGGTCTGCAGGAGCGGATTGTGCGGATCGTAGACAGTATCGCCACCGGCAGGCTCATCATCCTCCAGGCAGATAACGTCCTGGATGTAGTCCCCCTCAGGACCGACTACCCGCAGGACGCGCTTTTTCCCCGGCAGGGTTGCCTTGGCAAGGTCACTGGTCACTTTCAGCTTCGGCCGGCCATCCACCGCCACGAGCTTGTAAACTCCGCCCAGCGCGCCGCCGCCTTTGCCGCCGCAGGTCGCCAGCTTTGTACCGACCCCGTAGATATCCACCCGTCCGCCTTCGGCTCTGATCGAGTCGATCACGAACTCGTCAAGTTCATTGGAGGCCATAATCCTCACCCCGGGAAAACCGGCCTCGTCCAGCAGCCGGCGGCTCTCCCGTGAAAGATAGGCCAGATCCCCGGAATCAAGACGGATGCCGCGCAGTTCGTGGCCGCGCGCCCGCAGCTCCCGGGCAACGATGATGGCGTTGGGAACACCGCTCTTCAAGGTGTCGTAGGTGTCGACGAGCAGTACCGTGCTGTCGGGAAAGGTCTCGGCATAGGCGCGAAATGCGGCCAGTTCGTCCGCAAAGGCCTGCACCCAGCTGTGGGCATGGGTACCCCGTACCGGCAGTCCATAGACCAGGCCCGCCTGCACGTTGCTTGTGCTGCGCACCCCGCCCACACAGGCTGCCCGGGCAGCGGAAAGGCCACCGTCCGGACCGTGTGCCCGACGCAGTCCGAATTCGATCACCGTCGCTCCTGCGGCGGCATGATTGATACGGGCCGCCTTGGTGGCCACCAGGGTCTGAAAATTGATGATCGTCAGCAGCGCCGTCTCCACGAATTGTGCCTCGGCCAGCGTCCCCTCCACCGTCAGCAGCGGCTCGTTGGCAAATACCGGCAACCCCTCGGGCGGCGCCGTCACTCTGCCGCGGAAACGAAACTCCCGCAGGGAGTCGATAAACTTCCTGCTGAACATTCCCAGCCCCTGCAGATATGACAGTTCATCAGGCAGGAAGCGCAATCCCGCCAAGTAATCCAGAGCCGGCTCCAGTCCGGCGAAGATCGCATAGCCGCCTTCATAGGGGGCCTTACGAAAAAACAGATCGAACACGGCGGGCTTTGCCGACATGCCTTGCTCCAGGTAGCCGGCCAGCATCGTCAGTTCGTACAGATCCGTCAGGAGCGGTGGATAGCGCATTTCTTTCCTCCTGCCTAAACTCCGCCGGCAGTCTCCCATCGGTGCACTACGTGACAGGAGATGTCCCTGCATGACCCGTTCAAGGCCGCACCGCATGGCAGGCAGACCCTGCTGTTACCAGCCGTCAGCACCGATCAAGGGCACGAAGCGGACTCCGCAGAGTTCCTCGGTGCGGAAATCCTGTTCGGCAATCCGGCGAACCCGGAGAAGCAGCTGCAGGTATGATGAAGCTCCTACCGGTATGACCAGCCGCCCGCCGATACCAAGCTGTTCGCGCAGAGCCTTCGGTACATGCGGGGCACCGGCAGTGACGACGATGGCATCGTAGGGTGCATGATCCGGCCAGCCGCAGGTGCCGTCCCCCACATGGCCATGAATATTCGTGTAGCCGAGCATTTCCAGCCGCTGCCGGGCAGCGCGCGCCAGTCCCTCCAGGCGCTCGACGGTGTAGACAGAAGCCGCGATCCGGCTCAACACTGCGGCCGCATACCCCGATCCGGTACCGATTTCCAGCACCCGGTCAGTGGGAGACAGTTCCAGGGCTTCGGTCATGTAGGCGACAATGTAAGGCTGCGAGATGGTCTGCCCCTCGGCAATATCAAGAGGGTGATCGTCGTAGGCAAATGCCGCCAGTTCATCGGCAACAAATGCTTCCCTAGGGACCTCCCGCATTGCCCTTATTACCGCAGGGTCGCGGATGTCCCGCCCCAGGAGATGCTCCCTGATCATGATGTCGCGACGGTGATTCACAGTTTTCATCCCGGTAAGCTCCATAGACTATCCGGCGGCTGCGGATTGTCGGGCTCCGCTTTCAAGCTGCGGGGCGCCGGGTGAGCCCGCAGCAGCTTCGCCCTCCTCAGCGCTTGTAGCCGATCCGGCGCAACAGATCACGGCGCTCCTGCCGCTCTTCGTCAGTTTCCATCCCCTTTGGGGCAGAGCCGTCAATCACGCCGATGACACCCCAGCCCTGAAGGGTAGAGGCGACCACGACCTGGAGCTGGTTGGCGGTTGCACAGTAAACGGTGCAAACCTCCTGACAGTTTTTAATCTGGTTGAGAATATTGATCGGATAGGCGTCACGCAGCAGGATACAAAATATATGGCCCGCACCGATCGCCTTCAGGGCGGTGACGCACCCTTGAATCAGTTCATCGTCATTCCCTTCGGTCCGGATCAGGCAGGGTCCGGACGCCTCGCTGAAAGCAATCCCGAAGCGGGCCTGCGGCACGGCGGCAGCAATGATCTCGTAAAGATCTTCGGCGGTCTTGATGAAGTGGGCCTGGCCGAGGATGATGTTGCACCCTTCGGGATAATCGATTCTGACGTCATGTATCTCCACATTCATAGTGATCTCCTCTGTATCGACCGAAGGATGTTGATCAACTGCCGTCACAACCGTCACCGCTCAAGCAACCGCAGCCTTCCGCAACAGCCGCTGCCGGTCGAAGCTGTGCGGCGCTGCAGACACCAATGCGGACAAGGATGCGAGCCGGTAATGTCTATGTACGGATACGCTCTACGTAACCTTTATCTTTCTGACATTCTGCTTGACAGCTTCACTCTTCGGCATCCTGATCTCCAGCACACCGTCGCTGAATGACGCTTTTACTTTATCGGCCTTGATCTCCACCGGCAGACGCAGCCGGCGCACAAAGGTGCCGAAAGACCGCTCCACCCGGTGAAAATCAACTCGGTCTGTCCGCTCTTCCGATTTTTTCTCTCCGGAGATAGTGATGAAATTATCCTTGAGGTCAACATTGAGATCCTCTTTCTTGATTCCCGGAAGCTCGGCCTTGACGACAAGATCATTGCCTTCCTCAAACATATCTATCGACGTAGCCACTTCGGCGAGATCCGGCCTCTTCAGGCGCGGGAAAAGGGACGGCATCAGAAATCGCCTGTTGAGAAAGTCATCGAACATATGCTCTATTTCATCGAACGGTGACTCTTTGCGCTGCAGTTCCCGGGCGGGCTTTTCAGCCGGCACGACCTTTTTATCCTCTGCCATGATTTTTTCCTCCTTCTTCAAAATGTTCGTTGCCGTAGACTGATCATGAGATTCCGGCATTTTCAAGAGTGCATCATTAGTCTCCGGAAACATCTGTATCCGTTTTCGGAAGTGCACCTATCCAGAATCATGCTGACCACCTCCCGTACCAGCGCCCTGCTTTCCATGTCCCGGCAGCGCCGAATTCCGCATTGGTTTCTGCTGCAGGCTGCTCCTGCCGCCACCGCGGGTGCCAGTGATAAAAGTGGACGGCAAGGGATGAAAATTTCTGACTCGCCCCGGTGTCGAAGCCGTCCGGTGCGCCAGGAACTGTCGGCGGCCTCAGGGCTTCCTCTGCGGCCATCGCTTGCCAGTATTTGTCTATTAAAGTTTACCAACTGAATGCAGGACGTCAAGCGGGTGAATGCTGTTCAGCGGGGTCGCAGCGCCGGTCAAATTAAATATTTATTTTTTCCGCTTGACACGTTTAATTGGCGTTATATAATGTAATAAAATTAATGTTGTTCTCTGAGAAATGCTCTGGAATTAAGCTACTACAAGGATAACGATCCTGCCAACACTATTGCCAACGGTATCGGGTACAGACGTGGTGTGCAAGCCCTCTGCGGAGAAGGAAGCCTGAAGCGTTTTCCCGGCCGACAGTAGATACAATGGCAGCAACGTAAACACGCATACGGAATTCCGGGGCAACCATATGATTGGCACCCTCGAGATCAGGCTGATGGCTGATTACCCCAGCCGCCAGGCGCGTAACATTCGCTTGAAAAAGGGGAAGCGACAGGTCAACCCGGAATATGTGGCCACCTGGGGCATGCATTCCGGAGCCGACCAATGCTTCCACCGACGGATTGGCAGAAAGATTCTCGAGCGGTGTCAATCAGGATTTATTTCATCAGCCCCGTTAACCCGGGGCTTTTTTGTGACTGAAAACAGCCGCAGCCGGAAAAGCGCGCGGGATACCAGCTCCGATTTACCAAATCAGAATAACAACGGTGCCTGACAAGAAACATACAGTTGCTTTTGGTGTCGAATTATCCTATTATTTCCAACTTCATTGAGACGGATTATGCCGTCACCACTAACCGCACAAAGGAGTACACCCGGAATATGCTCGGCATAATGCGTAAATACAAGGAATCTGTCGTCATCAAGGCTGTTTTCGTCATCATCGTTCTCTCTTTCGTCGGCACCATATTCCTGGTCTGGGGCGAAGGCGGGTCAAGTGCAGGCAGTCGGTCAAGCTATGCGGCCAAGGTTGATTCGACCAAAATAAGCCTTGATGATTACCAGCAAGCCTACTACCGCCTGCGCGGCATCTATGAGCAGATTTATCAGCGGTCGATCTCCCCGGACATTGAAAAACAGCTCGGGCTGAAGAAGATGGCGCTGGACAACCTTATTGAAGCTGTCCTGGTCCGCAAGGCAGCAAAGAAAATGGGTATCTCCGTGAGCAAGGATGAAATCAAGGCGGCCATAGCCGCTGTTCCTGCCTTCCAGAAGAACGGGGCTTTCGATTTTCAGCAGTATCAGCAGGCCCTCAAAGGCAACAGGATGACTGCCGGCGATTTCGAGGCTGCACAAGAAAACGAACTCCTTATGAAAAAGGCCAGAAAAACTGTTCAGGACAAGGTCGTCATCTCTGATGCTGATGCTGAAAGCTACTACCACAAGAAGAATGACAAAATTCAACTCCAGTATGTTTCTATAACTCCGGAAGCTCTTCTTGGCGAAGTGAAGCTGACAGACCAGGATCTGAACAGCTATATCCAGGGGCATCAGGAACAGTTCAAGTCTGCCGAACAGGTCAGCATTCAGTACGTCCTGGTCGACCCGTCCTCGCTTGCTGCCAATGTTTCGGTTTCCGAGGAAGAGATTAACTCCTACTACCAGAAAAATATTGATCGGTACCAGGGCAAAGGGGGAATTCTCCCGCTGGCCGAGGTAAAAGATAAAGTAAAGGCAGATGCAATCCGCAACAAGACCGGTAAAGAGGCGTATGAAAAAGCAGCCGATACCATCAACAAAAACATCGCGTCAGCCAACCTGCAGGCTGTTGCTGCCGCACTCGGCGGGAAGATAACCGAGACGCAACTCTTCTCGGCAAAAAGTCTGCCTGCTGCGCTTGCTGCCGAAGAAGCAGTTGTCAAAAAGGCTTTTATGCTGAAGGCAGGTGAGATGGCCGGGCCGATTGAGACGTCCAAGGGAATTTACGCCATCAAGCTGAAAGAAAGAAAACCGGCTGAGGTGCCGCCGCTGGCCCAGATCAGGAGCGCTGTGGAGGCTGTCGCCAAAGTTGACAAGGCAAAAGAGCTGGCGGCCAAAAAAGCGGAAGAGGCCCTGGCTGCTCTCGCTAAAAATCCGGCAGCAGTAAAAATGCAGGATTCAGGCAGCTTCACGTATAATGAACAGGGGAATATTCCGGGAATCGGTGTTTCCAAAGATCTGATGGAAGCAGCTTTTGCCCTGACAACTGCCGCACCGCTCCCGAAAGCTGCTGTCAAGATCGACCAGAAGTGGCTGGTCATAAAACTGAAGAACCGCACTGCGGCAAACAGCGAAGATTTCCAGAAAACCAAAGAGGAACTCAAGAAACAGCTTCTTCCCAAAAAGCAGCAGGAAGCTCTTGATGCCTGGATAAAGGAGCTGAAGGCTGCCGCTAAAATAGACATCAATCAGCAGCTTATAGCTGACTAATGCAAGGAGCTTTTACAATGTCCAAACTTGTTCTCAACACCAATTTCCCCGATCTCAAACTTGCCGCCCGTGGCAAGGTGCGTGACATCTACGACCTTGGCGACACCCTGCTCCTGGTCACTTCCGATAGAATTTCCGCCTTCGATGTCATCATGAATGAAGGGATCCCCGATAAGGGTTTTGTTCTCAACCAGATATCCGCTTTCTGGTTCCGGATGATGGAAGACATCATACCCAACCATATCATCTCCACCGAGGTGAAGGATTTCCCGCAGCAATGCCAGAAGTATGCTGCCGAGCTCGAAGGGCGCTCCATGCTGGTAAAAAAGGCAAAACCGCTCGCAGCTGAATGCATCGTCCGCGGCTACCTCTCCGGTTCCGGCTGGAAGGATTACCAGGCTACCGGCTCTGTCTGCGGCATAAAACTCCCGGCAGGGCTGGTCGAGTCCGCGAAACTCGAGCAGCCGATCTTCACCCCCTCCACCAAGGCGGAGCTCGGCACCCACGATGAAAACATTTCTTTTGAAGAGATGGCAAAGCTCTGCGGCCGGGAACTTGCCGAACAGGTTCGCGACGTAACCATCAGGATCTACTGTAAAGCGCGCGATTATGCCGAAACCAAAGGGATCATCATCGCCGACACCAAGTTTGAGTACGGCATTTACGAGGGCAAACTGATCATCATCGACGAATGCATTACCCCGGACTCCAGCCGTTTCTGGCCGAAAGATCTCTACCAGCCGGGCGGGGCGCAGCCGAGTTTCGACAAGCAGTTCCTGCGCGACTACCTTGAAACCCTTGACTGGGGGAAGACGGCGCCTGCCCCTCCCCTCCCGGAAGAAATCATCAAAAAGACCGGCGAGAAGTATATGGAAGCGCTGGTGAAGCTCACCGGCAAGGGAAAATAACAGAGAGCCCCGGAAGAGATTCCGGGGTTTTTTTTAACGGAACGCACATGAGTAGTGAAGAGATTCATCTCACCGATTCCCACGCCCACATCTACGGCAACGAGTTCAAGGCTGATTTTGACGACATGCTCGCCAGAGCAGCGGCAGCAGGGGTCAGGACAATCGTTGCGGTCGGTGCAGACCTGGAATCGAGCCGCATGGCGGCACAACTGGCAGCCGATCATGAGCATATCTATGCTGCCGTCGGCATACACCCTCATGATGCCCGGGGGGTTAGCGAAACCGATTACGCTGCTATTGAAGAACTGGCCACGGGCAACGGCAAGGTTGTCGCCATTGGCGAAATCGGACTCGACTTCTACCGTGACCGCTGATGCCTCCAGAGTCGGCGGCGTGCTGCACTGTTTTTCCGGTGATGCCGCCATGGCTGGCGAGTGCGTGGCGCTCGGTTTCTACATCTCGATTCCGGGAACCGTGACCTACCCCGCCAATACCGCTCTTCATGAAGTAGTCAGGCAGACCAAAATCGAACACATGCTGCTGGAAACAGATTGTCCCTACCTGACACCGATTCCGCACCGCGGCAAACGGAACGAACCGGCATATGTCCGCCTGGCGGCCGAAAAGGTCGCCGAACTGAAAGGCCTGACCCTGGCAGATGTTGCCAGGATCACGACCCGCAACACCGCACAACTCTTCCGCATCGCCGGGATGGATTATAATGCCACGCTTGCCTACAAAATCAGGAACTCCCTCTATCTCAACATCACCAACCGCTGCTCCAACCACTGCACCTTCTGCGCAAAATTCGAGGATTTCACGGTCAAGGGCCACCAACTCCTGCTCGACCACGAACCGACCACAGCCGAAGTTCTTGCTGCCATCGGCTCCAGAAGCGACTTTGACGAAGTTGTCTTCTGCGGCTACGGCGAACCGCTGCTGCGACTCGATCTGGTCAAGGAGGTTGCCGCCGTCCTGAAAAGCCGCGGCACAAAAATCAGAATCAACACCGACGGCCAGGCCAACCTGGTGTATGGCCGCAACATCCTCCCGGAGCTTGCCGGCCTGGCGGATACGGTCTCCGTGAGTCTGAACGCCGCTGACGCCGCTACCTACGGGGCGCTGTGCAATACTCCTTTTGGCGACATCGGTTTTCAGGGGGTCTGCGACTTTCTGCAAGAGGCTGTCAGGCATATCCCGAACGTCGTCGCCACCGCCGTCACCGTTCCGGGAGTAGATATTGCGGCGGTAAAGCGCCTGGCACTCTCCCTTGGCGTGCAGTTCCGGGAGAGAGAATATGCGGAGGTGGGATAAATACAATTATGAATTATGAATTATGAATTATGAGTGATGAACAACCCACCTGAGTGACCTGAGTGCTGTAGGTATGAAATTGTTTGCTTCATTTTCATACTTCATACTTCATAATTCATAATTGAGGTGATAATTATGCCGGAAAGTGAACGTAAGATAGCAGACCGGCTGATCGGTTTTCGCAAGCTGATCGGTCTGGAGACAAAAGAGTTACAGGACGGCTATGCCCGGATGGAGCTGACCATCGGCCCGGAGCATCTCAACAGTCAGGGCTTTCTGCATGGCGGCATTCTGGCAACGATGATAGACCATACCGGCGGCATCGCCGGCTGTTTCAGCGAAGAGACCGGCCGCTCCCGCAAGGCGGTGACCATCTCCCTGACAACCAGTTTTCTGGCTGCGGCCAACAGCGGCACAGTAACGGCGATCGGCCGCAAACGGCCCGGCGGGAAGCGCATTTTCGTTTCAACCACGGAAGTTACCGATGAGACCGGCAGGCTGCTTGCCATCGGTGAAGCCACCTACCGCTACATTGATGGCTAAGAGCTTATCCTTAAATAAGCATTACAGGCTCGCATCCCGTCTTCACGTCATCTTTGCCCGTGCCTCAATCGCAAGATCCTCGACGTAGCCATGTTTATGCCCTTTGGGTACTACGCCTGCGGTTTTGCTCAATCGGCCCGGTCAAATCTGCCATAA
>JAGFXN010000232.1 GCA_017861215.1 Deltaproteobacteria bacterium
ACTCCTATGCCCTCTGGGCCGCATGCCCCTTTCTGGACAGCATCGACCGGCAGCCTCTGCGGGAGGTTGCCGGGCTGAAGTTCGCGGTCACCCGTGAACTGGCTGCCGCGGCAAAAATCGGTATCAGCCAGGTGAACTGGGCGCTGGCGGACACCGGCACGCTGGTACAGGATTCGACCGCGGTCGAACAACGGCTGGTGTCGTCGCTGCCGGAGATTCATATCGCCCTGGTGGCGACGGACGCCATTCTGCCTGACATGCCGACGCTGCTGGCCAGGATGCACCCTGACGACAGCGGTTACATTGCCATGATCACCGGGCCGAGCCGGACTGCCGACATCGAACGGGTACTGACCATCGGCGTGCATGGCCCGTCACGGCTGGTGATCGTGTTTTGCGACGAGCTGGGAGGAGCGAACTGATGGCAACGGAATTCAAGGAGTCCATTCAGAGGGCCGTCAACAACGCCAACCTGACCGGGGCGCTGGGCAAGTTCTCCGAGGCCTACAAGGTCAACCGGGCCAAGGCCTACGAGGGGATCGATTTCGAGGAGCTGCGCGGCCGCATCGCCGAACTGAAGTCCTACGCCGCCTCGCACCTGGAGGAGCTGTCGGCGGAGTTTGCCCGCAATGCCGAAGCCCGCGGGGCCAAGGTCTTCAGGACGAATGATCCGGCAAAGGTCAGGGAATACATACTGCAAGTCGCCCGGGCCCACGGCGTCAACACCGTGGTCAAATCCAAGTCAATGGCCACGGAGGAGATCCACCTCAACCCCTACCTGGAAAAGGCCGGCATCACGGTCGGCGAAACCGACCTGGGGGAATGGATCATCCAGCTGGCCGGCCAGACCCCGTCGCACATGGTCATGCCGGCCATCCACATGACCAGGGAGGAGGTTGCCGACCTGTTCAGCAAAGAGGTCAATGAGCGCCTGACCTCCGACATCCCCAGGCTGGTCAAGGTGGCCCGCGAACGGCTGCGCCCCATGTTTCTTGAGGCCGACATGGGCATCTCCGGCGGCAATATCGCCGTGGCCGAGACCGGCAGCATCGTGCTGATGACCAACGAGGGGAATGCCCGGCTGGTCACCACGCTGCCGAAAATCCATATCGCCCTGGTCGGCATCGAAAAACTGGTCGCCCGTTACAGCGAAGCGGCCACGATCCTCAAGGCGCTCCCCCGCAGCGCCACGGCCCAGCTGCTGACCAGCTACGTCTCCATCATCAGCGGCCCGACCCCCAATACGGACGGCTCCATGAAGGAGCTGCACATCATCCTCATGGACAACCGCCGCAGCGAAATGGCGGCTGACCCCAAGTTCAGGCAGGCGCTGCAGTGCATCCGCTGCGCCTCCTGCCTCAACGTCTGCCCGATCTTCCGCCTGGTGGGCGGCCATGTCTTCGGCAAGGTCTATACCGGCGGCATCGGCACCATCCTCACCGCCTGGTTCGATGAACTGAAAAAGTCCGAGGATATCCAGGGGCTCTGCATCCAGTGCGGCGCCTGCAAGGATGTCTGCCCCGGCAAGATCGACATCCCCGAACTGATCATGGAGATCAGACGCCGCCTGGTCAAGGACCAGGGACTGCCGCTCATCCAGAAGGCGATCTATGCCGTGGTCAACAACCGCAAACTGTTCCACGGCATGCTGCGGGCGGCGTCGCTGGCCGGCAGACCGTTTGCGTCCGGCCAGTTCATCCGCCACCTGCCGCTGTTTCTGGCCGACCTGACCGATGGCCGCAGCCTGCCGGCCATAGCCGCCGCGCCGTTCCGAGACCGGTTCAAAACCATCAGGCAGCCGCAGTGCCGGGAAAAGGCCGCCTTCTACGCCGGCTGCCTGATCGACTTTGCCTATCCGGAGATGGGCGAGTCACTGGTCAGGATTCTCAACAAGGCCGGCATCGAGGTCGTCTTCCCGGAGGAGCAGACCTGCTGCGGCGCACCGGCCCGCTACAACGGCGCCTACGAGGTTGCCGCCGGCAATGCCGTCGACAACATCAGGGCCCTGCTCGTGGAGGAGGTGCAGTACGTGGTTTCGGCCTGCCCGACCTGTACCGTGGCCCTGAGCCATGAATTCATCAGCACCTTTGAGAGCCTGGGACAGACCGAATGGCTGCCGCAGGCGAGGGAGCTGGCAGCCAGGACAATCGATTTTTCCACCCTGGTCAAAAAGCTGGTGGATGAGGGGCGTCTTTCCCTGAAAGAGGGGCAGCAGCTGGGCACGATCACCTACCATGACTCCTGCCACCTGAAGCGGACGCTGCAGGTGGCGGAGCAGCCGCGGGAACTGCTGCGCAAGGCCGGATATGACGTCACAGAGATGTTCGAGTGCGACACCTGCTGCGGCATGGGCGGGTCCTATTCGCTCAAGCTGCCGGAGATCTCCGGGCCGATCCTGCAGCGCAAGCTGCAGAACATCAAGGCTAGCGGTGCAGCGGTCGTTGCCATGGACTGCCCCGGCTGCGTCATGCAGATCAGGGGGGGGATCGACCAGGACGGCGCTGCCATCAAGGTGCGGCACACCGTGGAACTGCTGGCTGAGCAGCTGGCGGAGTAACTGGGCTGTCCGGGCGGCGGGCGGAATCACGTTTTAATGAAACTTGACAAGTTTGCTTGGTGTATGATATGTAATTTTATTATGATTAAAAAGATGCCTAATTTTTAAGCGATTAATGCGGATTTAATTTTAGCTAAATTAAATATCATAGTGCATGAGGGCGAGAATGAAAAACTCCAAGATGACACTCTCCACCGAAACGATGAACCTCGACTTCGTCAAGAAGGTGGAAAAGCTCTCGGACAGCTCGGTGCGGCGCTGCTTCCAGTGCGGCAAGTGCTCCGCCGGCTGCCCCATGCGGACCTTCATGGAGCATCCGCCCAACCGGATCGTCCGTCTGCTGCAGCTCGGCCAGTATGAACGGGTTCTGGCCGGCCGCTCCATCTGGTACTGCGCCTCCTGCGAGACCTGCTCCACCCGCTGCCCCAACAAGGTCGATCTCGCCGCCATCATGGATGCCCTGCGCAAATGCTCCTGGGATGCCAAAGGCGCTTCCAAGGAGTCCCTGGTGCAGTTGGCCAACCGGCTCTTTCTCGAAAACATCCGCACCTACGGCCGCCAGTACGAAATGCGCCTCGCCGCCGCCTTCAACCTGCACAGCGGCAAGCTGCTCAAGGACTTCATGCTGGGGCCGAAGCTGTTTACCAAGGGCAAATTGAAGATGTTCCACCAGAAGAATAAAAACCTGCCGGAGATCGAGAAGATTTTCAGCCGGATTGAAGAG
>JAGFXN010000233.1 GCA_017861215.1 Deltaproteobacteria bacterium
GACTGGGTGGATGTTACCAGCGCCCTCAAGGCCGATCCGGCCCAGACCGCTCGGCTGGCTGGTTCTCTTGCGGACTGGCCGTCCAATTCAACGGCCCGCTTTGCGGACGTCCAAAAACGGATCAGGGATTCGATCTCCGGCGGACAGTTAAGTATTTTTACCAACGGCTACTGGGGGCATCCGGCCTACCGGCTGCCCCCCGAGGCCAACCTGATGGCGGTGGCGCACTACCTGGAGGCGCTGGAATGGCAGCGCGACGTTATCCGCCTCCAGACCATCTTCGGCGGCAAGAACCCTCACCCCAATTTCCTCGTGGGGGGCATGGCCTGCGCCATCAACATGGACAATCAGATCACCATCAACGCCGTCTCCCTGGCGCAGATCGAAGGGATGATCCAGCGGGCCCGGGATTTTGTAGAAAAGGTGTACTATCCGGATCTGCTGGCAATTGCCTCCTTCTACAAGGAATATGCCGGGATAGGCGCTGCCGGTCTTCATCTCCTGGCGGTCGGGGAAAGCGGCTATTCCTGTTCCGGAAGCCCGGCCGGGGCGGTCAAGGCAGGGGTGCTCACTGACGGCAATTATCAATCGCTCCACCCCTTCGACCTCAACAGGATAGCCGAGTATGTTACTTCATCATGGTACTCCTACGCTGATGGCGACAAGGCCGGCCATCACCCCTGGCAAGGCGAGACCAATCCCCGCTATACCGGCCCGCCAACCCCCTACAAGCAGCTGTCGGACAACCTGAAGTACACCTGGTGCAAGGCGCCCCGCTATGACGACAAGGCCATGCAGGTCGGCCCCAATGCCCGCCTGATGGTGGCGTATGCCCAGGGGCACGCGGCAACGGTCACGCTGGTTGACGCTGCCCTGCAGAAACTGGGGCTGAAGCCGGAGCACCTCAATTCGACCCTTGGCAGGACCCTCTGCCGGGCGCTCGAATCGGTTCTGGTCGCCCGGCGCATGACGGAAACCTATGACAAACTGGTGGCGGGGATCGGCAGCGGCGATATCAGCACCTTCAACCCGGACCGGTGGGAGCCGGGCAGCTGGCCGAAGAATGCCCAGGGCGTCGGCTTTGTCGAAGCTGCCCGCGGTACCCTCAGCCACTGGGTGCAGATCGAAAACGGCAAGATCAGCCGCTACGAATGCGTGGTTCCCAGCACCTGGAACAGTTCGGGGCGTGACCCCCAGGGGCAGATGGGGCCCTATGAATCCGCCCTGGCCGGCAATGGCCAGCATCCGCTGCAGGACTCCCAGCGGCCGCTGGAGGTGCTGCGCACCATTCATTCCTTTGACCCCTGCCAATCCTGCGCAGTTCACCTGCTCGACATGACCGGCAGTGTCCTGGGGGAGGTGACGTTGCGATGAAAACAGCTGCGGCAGCCGATAGCGACATCCGCGTCGTGTTGGGCACACCGGTCGTGTTTGGCGAAGAAAGCAAGCGTGACCTGCTGGTGGCCGCTGCCCTGGCCTCCCGGGCCGGCACAACAGATCCGGTTGACCTGGCGCTGCTCGGCGCCGCTTCCCATAGAGAAGATCTGCGGCACTTCCTGCAGCTGGACTATACGCCGCCCGACCGGCAATTCAGGCGGAGCATCACCCGCATCCGCAACCTGGACACGGGGCAGGAGGAGATGATTGCCCGCGGCGAGCTGGACTCTGTTCTTTACCTCTGCCGTGCCTACGAAGCCACTCGCTATCATGCCGGGCTGCAGGCTGACCTGCATGAGGTCCGGGACTTCAAGGTCATCGCCGTCGCCCACTGCGCCGGCGGCCGGATTGATGAATGCGAAGCGTGGGAGTTTCTCGGCTTTATTCCGGTCAAGGCCAGCCGCAGCAGGCCGAGCCGCAGCGAGGCGCCCCAGAACTACCGGTACGTGCCGGTCTGGGACTGGCAGCTGCGCTTTCTGCACTGGGCTGCGGCGCTTACCATCGTGACCCTCTGTCTGACCGGCTGGATGATCGGCAGTGGCCAGCTGACCTACGGCCAAAACGGCGATCCCTACTTCATAGGTTATTTGCGGCTGATTCATTTCAGTGCGGGCTGGCTCCTTGTTGCCATGGCCATCCTCAGGATCGCGGGATTGTTCCTGGCGTCAACCAAATACCAGCGCTGGCGGGCACTCTTTCCTGTTTCGTTCACGGATCTGAAGAATCTGTACCGGGTAGGCAAAAATTACCTGTTGTGCATCTTTGAGCACGGTCCGCACTATATCGGCCATAACCCGTTGCAGCAGGTGGCCTACACCGGCATCTATCTGCTGGCAATGGTTGCCATCCTGACCGGATTCAGCCTGTACGGCATGTACGATGCCCACCATTGGCTGTTCAGGCACTTCCTCTGGCTGAACGATCTGATCGGCGTGCAGTATGTGCGCCTGGTGCACCTCTTCATGATGTGGGCCTTCATGGCGTTCCTGCCGATCCATCTCTACCTTGCCATTCGCGCCGACACGGTGGAGCGGGAAGGAGCCATTTCCTCAATTTTCAGCGGCGGACGCTGGTGCCGCAAGGGGACAAAATTCGAGGACGATTAGGCAGCGGGACGCCGCTAACCGGTCATTTCCGATGCTGTCTGCCACGGTTGCCCCGCCTGCCTGAGCAGACTTCCCGGTGATGTCCTGCCGCTCCGGCTTGCCGCTTCTTCTGCCGCCAGGCCGCTCTGTTCCGGCAGCGGCCTGGATTTTTTGTGTCTGTCCGTTTCTTTCGACGGACCCTCTTTGCCGACCTGCTCTTCGTTGACCTTTCCGGGCGGGCTCATCTCCTTTGTTTTTTCAGGATTCAGGCACACTCCGGGATTCGGGACTCGTAGGCTCATCTCCTTTGGTTGCCCAGGATTCATGGGCCCTGCCGGGGATACCCGTTCCAGCATTTCAAGCGGGGCTTGCTGCCAGGCCGAGGCGTCACCGCCAGGGTAAATGCCTTGACAGAGGGCAGTTGGCTGGCATACCATATTTAATTCAGGTAATCATAGCGTTGCTGCTGCAGCAAGGGCAGAAAGGCAGGCGATTTGAGTTGGCAGGCGATCGGCATATTCGACTCCGGTGTAGGCGGACTGACTGTTCTCGGTGAGATCATGAGGGTCCTTCCCCAGGAGGATACCCTCTATCTGGGCGATACCGCCCGTGTCCCTTACGGCACCAAGTCTCCGGAGACGGTGATCCGTTTTGCCCGCCAGATTGCCTCTTTTCTGGTGCAACGCGATATCAAGCTGCTGGTTGTGGCGTGTAATACGGCGTCGGCCGTGGCGCTTGACGCGCTGCAGGCAGAGTTT
>JAGFXN010000044.1 GCA_017861215.1 Deltaproteobacteria bacterium
TTGTGCACCAGTTGCCGCGCGGGCTGAGAAAGCCGCTCTATGTAAAGGATGAAGATTACCGCCTCTCTTTTCTCTACGGCAATTATGTCACTCTTGCCAACATCACTGCCGCAGAGATTGCCCGCATTATCGAGCAGCGTCTGTCGCCGTTGTACATCTCCGTCCACGCAACCGAGCCTGCCTTGCGGGAGAAGCTTCTCGGCCGGAGCAATCTGGTCCCGGTACTCGAAACCATCGCTGCTTTTGCGCAGGCCGGCATCCGGATGCATACGCAGGTGGTGCTCTGCCCCGGCATAAATGATGGCGCGGCGTTTGAAAAAACCGTCAACGACCTGGCGGCTTTTTATCCGCAGGTGGCTTCCCTGGCGGTTGTGCCGCTGGGACTTACCCGGCACCGGCGCGGTCTGCCTCATCTGGAACCGGTCAGCGGCACGTATGCCGGCAGTTTCATAACCGAATGGCTGCCGCGGCAGCTGGCATTACAGGAGAGGCTTGGCGGTGAGTTCCTGTTTCTCGCCGATGAATTTTTCATCAAGGCGGGGGTCGAATTCCCGCCTTTTGAAACATACGGCGATCTGCCGCAGCTTGAAAACGGTGTCGGCATGATCCCGCTGTTTGAGGAAGAAGCGCAAGAACTTCTGGGGACGGTTGCTGCGCTGACCTTGCCGGAAGTCACCGTGGTAACCGGAGTTTCACCATTGCGCTACATTAACGCCTTTGCCGGGAAGCTGGCTGCGGCAACATCCGCCAGGATCAGGATTATCCCTGTTGAAAACAGTTTCTTCGGCAAAGAGGTGACGGTCACCGGCCTTGTCACCGGCAGTGACATCGTCAGCGCCCTGCAGGGAGAGTTGAACATCGAGCTGCTGCTGGTGCCCGATGTGATGCTGAAGGAGGGGGAGGGGCTTTTTCTGGATGAAATGAATCTTGACGGTATTGCTGCCGCGCTTGGCTGCCGGGTAGAGAGTTTTCCTGCCACGCCGGAAGGGTTTTATGAGAAGCTGGTTGAAATAGCCGGTTGAAAACTATCTTTTGCCCGCCGCCATCCTGGCACTTGCCGGCTCTTTCCGCAGCAGATACATGAAGAGCGGACCGGCCAGCGCGCCGGCGCCGCAGACAGCGAAGCCGGCCCCCCACTCGCCGCTGACTCCCGGAAAGGGTTCCCACCCTTTATAGAGGTCAAGCGCCCAGCCGAAAACAGTCGGGGAGATCATGCCGAGTGAGTAGCCGACCAGGGACTGCATCCCCATAGCTCCACCCAGGTAGCCGGGGGTGACCAGTTCGGTCAGCCCTGTTGAAAAGACCGGCGATTCCGCCACAATCAGATAACCGTACACAAGCCCTGCCACAAGCACAATCCAGAGCGGCAGATTTATCAGCCAGCCGAAAATGAAGGAGAGCGCAGCACTGGCGGTCATGACCAGGGAAATTGTTCTGGTGCGGCCGATTCGGTCGGAAACTCCGCCGGTGATCGTGGTGGAGATGGTGCCGATGCCGACGATGACTGCCGCAGCTGTTGCCCCCCAGCCGGTCGCTGCTGTGCCGGCAACGCCGTACTGGATGAGGGCGGCGGTGAAGAACGGGGCAATCCAGCTCCGCATGCCGTACATCTCCCACATATGGCAGCCATAGCCGCAAATCATCAGCATTGCCGGACGATTTTTAACCACCGAACTGACATAGCTCTCGTCCGCGATTTTATTGAAGGTAACTGGCTGGTATCCCTTGAACACCGCAAACGACAGAAAAACACCGGCATACACCGCTGCGGAACAGGCGATGAATGCCGTCCGCCAGCCGGCGGCCGAGGTTAGCAGTCCGGTTACCAGCAGTGATAGAGAGGCTCCGAGGACCAGTGACCCCACATAAATGCCGATGGCTTTGCCGCGCTTGCTGCTCGGGAACCGCTCCGCAACGAGTTTGAGTCCCGGCATGTAGGTGCCCCCCATGCCGATGCCGGTCAGGGCGCGCAGCAACATGGCCGAAGAGTAGTCGTGGGCGTAAAGGGCAAAGAGCAGATTGGCCGTGCCGGACCAGATTGCCGAAATGATGAAAATTTTCTTGATGCTGAAGCGATCGGCAAGGGTGCTGAGCAGCACACCGGAAAGGATATAGCCGAGCTGGTAGACCGAGAAGATGGAGCCGGCCATGGTGTTGCTCATCCGCCACTCAGCCTTGAGAACCGGCAGGACAGCCGAATAATTGAGGAACACCAGCATGATGAACAGCTGGGTCAGGCAGAGCAGCAGCAGCCAGCGGGTGTTGGTCGTCATCTGTGCAGTGAGCCTGTGTTGCCAGGCGCGAGCAGGGCAGTTGTCATGGTGCGTCCTGCCGCCGGTAGATGCCGCTTTTCCCGCCTTCTTTATAGAGCAGTCTGATGTTTTCGATCCGTATCCCTTTGTCTGACCCTTTGCACATGTCATAGATTGTCAAGGCGGCCACCGCGGCGGCGGTCATCGCTTCCATCTCGACGCCGGTCCGCTCGAAAGCCTTGACGGTTGCCGTCGCCTCGATCCGACCGGCGGCGCTCGCGACCTTGAAATCCAGGGACACATGGTGCAGGGCCAGTGGATGGGAAAGGGGGATGAGATCCGGGGTTTTCTTGGCGGCAGCAATGCCGGCAAGGCGGGCGATGCCGAGGACGTCCCCTTTGCCGGTGATGCCTGCCTGAATCGCCGCCACGATTTCCGGGGTGAGGAGCACTTCGGCAGCTGCCACTGCAGTTCGCAGGGTCGGCTCCTTCTGGCTGACATCGACCATGATCGCCTGGCCGGCGCTGTTGAAATGATTGAAGGACATATTGGTTTCCTCAGGTACAGAGCTTATTTTCTTAAGTCAAAAACCATCTTTTAAACCTTTTCTTAACGCAAAGGACGCAAAGTAGGCGCAACCGAAAGTAGGCGCTTCTAAGCGAGGACGCAAAGGAAAACCATTAGGATATTGAATACACCATTAATCTTTTCCGGTTTTCTTTGCGTTCCTTGCGTTCTTTGCGGTTCAAAGATTTATCATGTTTACTCTAGCCTGCCGGTCTGGCGCAGCGCTTCGTAGAGAATGATCCCGGCCGTGGTTGACAGGTTGAGACTTCTGACCTTGCCGGTCATCGGGATCCGGATGCACATCTCCGCATTGGCGGCAAGCAGCTGCTCGGGAAGACCTGCCGTCTCCTTGCCGAAGACGAGAAAATCACCGGGGGAGAAACGGAACGCAGTGTGGGCTGTTGCTGCTTTCTTGCTGGTGTAGACAAAGCGGGCGCCAGGGGCGACTGCCTGCAGGGCTGCCAGATCCGTCCAGTAGCGGACGGTAACTTCGCTCCAGTAGTCGAGCCCGGCGCGCTTCAACTGTCGGTCATCCGTGGCGAAGCCGAGCTTGCCGACAAGGTGCAGGGTTGTGCCGGTTGCGCCGCAGAGGCGGGCGATATTGCCCGTGTTGGGGGGGATCTCCGGCTCGACAAGAACGATATGGAATGGCGGGTCAGGATTCATCGGTTTCCGTTCGGGCCGGTCGGACCCGGGTAATCGCAGGAGATTATTTCCCGAGGCCGAAAGGGGCCCGGTATTGCATTTTTTGTTTCGGGGGGCTATTATGCATTTTTTTGCAACGTCTGACAAGGAGAGCATCTATGAGGGTAATCGTTACCGATGAAGTCGCTGCCGAGGGGCTGGCGCTGCTGGAGCAGGATCCGCGCGTCGAAATGGATGTCAGGCTCGGCCTGTCCAAAGAGGAGCTTCTGGCGATAATCGGCGGCTACGAGGTCATCATCACCAGAAGCGGCACCAATGTCGACCGGAATCTGCTCGACGCCGCCACCAGGCTCAAGCTGGTTGCCCGGGCCGGGGTCGGCATCGACAATGTGGATGTCGATTATGCCAGCAGCAGAGGGGTGATTGTCGTCAATGCTCCGTTGGGCAATACCAATAGCGCGGCTGAACATACCATGGCGCTGCTGCTGGCAGCCTGCCGCAATGTTACCAAGTCCAATGCCTCGCTCAAGAGCGGCGAGTGGAAACGGGCCCCGTTCACCGGAGTCGAGCTGAAAGGGAAGACCGCCGGTGTCATCGGCCTTGGCAAGGTGGGCGGGAGAGTTGCCACCCGGCTCAAGGCGTTTGAGTGCGAAGTGCTCGCCTGCGATCCGTACATAGCGCTCAAAAGGGCCCATGACCTCGGGGTGAAGCTGGTTTCCCATGATGAAATCTACAAGAACTGCGATATCATTACCGTGCATACCCCGCTGAACGACGAAACCCGCAACATGATCGGCGCCCGCGAGTTCGGGCTGATGCAGGACGGCGTGATCGTCCTCAATGTCGCCCGTGGGGGGGTCATCAACGAGGAGGCGCTGCTGGCAAACCTGAAAAACGGCAAGATCGGCCTCGCGGCGATTGACGTCTACAGTGTGGAACCCCCGAAGACGGAAATTCTGAAGGAGCTGATCTCTCAGGAGCAGCTGGTGGTGACGCCGCATCTCGGCGCCAACACTTTTGAGGCGCAGATCAATGTGGCGGTCGATGTATCGCGGGAGATACTCAACTATCTGGATGAACAGCCGCTGGAGAATGCCGTAAACATTCCGCGCTTCGATATGGCGCTGATGGAGCAGATGCGTCCGTTCATGAACCTGATCCGGGTCATGTCCGACTTTGCCATTCAGCTGGTGGAGAAGAATCCGGCCAAGGTGATTTTCGGCTACACCGGGCAGATTGCCCACTACGACTGCTCGCCGCTGACCGTCTTCGGTCTGTCGGCGCTGCTCAACCGGATGGTCGAGCAGGATGTCAACATGGTGAACGCTTCGCTCATCGCCGAGCAGATGGGGATCGTCGTCGAAGAGAGCAAATCCACCCTCTCCGCTGCATTTTCCAACCTGGTCACGCTGGTGATCGAGAACTCTGACGGCAAACGGCGGCTGATTGCCGGCACCCTGTTCGAAGGGGCGCCGCGCATCGTTCGTCTGCGCGACTACACCATGGATTTCTGCCCTGAGGAACATATGCTGCTGATTCACTATGGCGACCGGCCGGGCATGATCGGCAAGATCGGCACTATCATGGGAAAACATGACATCAACATCGCCTCGATGAACCTCGGCAGAAGTGAGAAAAAGGGGGAGGCGATGGTCATCCTCTCCCTCGATTCGGCCGTGCCGGCTGACGTGGTCGCCGAGATCAGGGAGGCGACCGACGCCTCGTTCATCAAGGCGATACATCTGCCGGGCAGATAGCATTTTTCTGCCAGAGCTTCCCGGGAGCCGGCATGACGCAATCAGTCTGCCGGCTCTTGTGCTATCGGTTGCCTCGTCTGCTGAATGGCGGCCAGCCCGGCTGTACATAGACTGGCCGGATCACTATTGCTTCGGCGAATAAACATATGAATGGTAGGGGCTCGGCATGCCGCGCCCAATCTGGGGCGGGGAAACCCCGCCCCTACAGCAGGGTTTGCATGTTTAATCGCCGGATTAATAGGAACATAATTCTACAATAATGCAGGGCGTTAACCTGCAGTACAGGGATCAAAAAATGACTGTGGACGAATTATTGAATAACGGCAGCGATCCTTTCAGCTTCAGACCGGAAGAGGGCGCTTTTCGCTCCGGTTTGGTTGAAAAGCTGCTTGCTGCGGAAAGTGAGGAGTTTGCCGACCTTTTTTCGGAAAGCAGCAGCGATATTCTGGTCACTATCAGCGGCAGCAGCAGTGCAGAAGGGGTGATACGCTGCCAGGTGTGCGGCGACTTTGGCGAACGCAGCTTCGAATGGAAACTGCCGCTGTTGAATCAGCCGGAATTCGATGACCTGACAGAGCAGTTGTCACATCTTGCTGCCGCGCAGACTGCACCGGCGGCGCACCACGCAGCCAAAGCTGTTTTGCGCAATAAAATTGCCGGCAACATGCTCAACAGCGATGAAGCAGCGCAAAGGCTTCACCTGTCCAGGCTGCTCCTGAAAAGCAAAATCCCCTGCTCAGACTACAGCTATAGCGAGGTCGATGATAAAATTGAAATCAAGGAATATTACTGGTCAACAGATCTGATCCAGCGCTTATGCGACATAAAAAAAGGCGGAGCAAGCGAAGAAGACCTCAAGTTTATTGCCGATGAATGCTGCCATGGCGATCTCATCTGGGCAAAGGAGGTTGTCGGCGTAGTTGCTCAGCAGTCTCCTGCCTCGCCGCGGGACAATGCTGCGCAAAAGGAGATCCCGAAACAGCCGGCAAGGAACGCACCTTCCAAAACTGCGCATCATCGCCATAAAGGCAAATAACCGGTAGAACCGGCCTCTCCCTCTCTGCGGCTTTGTCCCCGGTTTGGAGAATATACAGCGCTAGTGCGTAGAATATTCCCCATCTTCCCGGACAAAGCCGTTCTTATCCGAAATAAACCTATTCGTTTCAGTGTGTTAACAAATTGGCGCACTATCTGCTATACTTGACAGCATTCACTCTACGTACAGGGGTTGCCATGTATAGATTTCTCCTCATTACCGCCTGGCTGATCCTTGCGGCAGGAGTTGCCGCCGGCCAGGAGCCGAAAGCGGAAAGTATCCCCTCCCTGATCCAGACCGCCCTTGCCAGCAATCCGGAATTGAAGTCCTCCCAGGCACGCTGGCAGATGTTTGCCAACAAGGCCAGGCAGGCTTCGGCACTGGAAGATCCGATGCTGATGTTCAAGCTGCAAAACCTGATGGTGCGCGAGCCGACCTCATTCAACAAAGACCCCCAGACCGCAAAAGTTATTGGCATATCCCAGCAGCTTCCGTTCTGGGGAAAGCGGGCCATCAAAGAGGAGATAGCCACCTATGAAGCCGAATCCTATCGCTGGACCATTGAGGAGCGCAAGCTTGAGCTGGCTCGCATGGTCAAGGAGACCTGCTACCAGCTTTATGCAGTGGATAAATCACTTGAAATCGTCGAAAAAAATCTGATCATTCTCAGCGATTTTGTGACCATTGCCGAGTCGAAGTACTCTGTTGGCCAAGGGGTGCAGCAGGATATCTACAAGGCGGGCCTGGAAAAATCCAAGATGCTCGACATGCAGATTACCCTCAGGCAGCAGCGCAAGAGTCTGGAGGCCAATCTCAACTACCTTCTCTATCGTCCCGGCGGCACACCGGTCGGAACCATTGCTGATTTCTCCCTGCCGAAACTTTCCCTGACCGCGGAGCAGTTAAAAGAACGGGCCGCAGAGAACCGTCCGCAGCTAAAGAGCATCTCCGAACTTGTCAACAAGGGGGAGGCATCGCATCGCCTGGCACAGAAAGAGCTCTATCCCGACTTCAATCTCTCTTTCGAATACATGTTTCGGGAGAAGATAGATACCGAGATGGCGAGTGATCCCGGCTACGACATGTTTACCGTCGGCGTCACCTTCAATCTGCCGTTCCAGCAGGAGCGCCGCCGGGCAATGCTGGCTGAATCCGCATCCGAGACATCCATGGCTGTGGAAGAGTTGAACGGACTTAAAAACAGTATCAGCTACACCATCAACGACACCCTTGCCCAGTTGGAGCGTCGCTGGAATCTGGTGGAACTCTACAAGGGGGGAATTATTCCCCAGGCGGAGCAGTCGCTGGAATCGGCAACCATCGGTTATCAGGTCAACAAGGTGGATTTTCTGGCGCTGCTTGACAGTCGGATGACCCTCTTCAACTACGAGCGGGAACTGTACGAATCCCAGGCTGAATACATGATGAAGCTGGCGCAGCTGGAAGCGACCGTCGGGACGGAACTGGTTGATAAATGAACTGCAGGGGCGCTGCTTGCCGCGCCCTTGTTTGAATCTGAATCGGGCGCAGCAAGCGGCGCCCCTACGGGGAAGGAAAGATGGCAATGAATAATAAAATCATGATACCGCTGTTTGTCCTGGCCGTAGCCGCTGCTGTTGCTGGTGGCTGGCTGTATAAGGCCGGCTGGTTCAAAAAGGACAGCGACGGGCATACGAAACTGGAGCATAAGGTGCAGCTCTGGACCTGTTCCATGCACCCCTTCATCATCAAGGACAAGCCGGGCACCTGCCCGATCTGCGCCATGGAGCTGATCAAAAAAATAGACGATGGAGCGGTCGGCGGTGAGCAGACTCCTGAGCAGAAGCAGCAGGCCGAGATGCTCGGCCATGTTTCTCTTTCGCCGACCCAGCGGGTCATGGCCAATGTGGCGACCGTTGCGGCTGAAAGCGGCACACTCAGCAAGGAGATCAATGCCGTCGGCATTGTCCAGTTCGACCAGTCGCGTCAGGCCAAAGTCACCGCCTGGATTGCCGGCCGTATCGACAAGCTTCATGTCAATAGCGTCGGGGCGTATGTGGGTAAGGGCAGCCCGGTGGCCGAAGTCTATTCCCCTGATCTGGTGGCGACCCAGCAGGAGTATCTGCTGGCGCTCAAGAGCCGTGAACAGCTGAAAAACTCGCCGATCGCCTCTATCGCCAGTAATGGCGAGGGGTTGGTGGCATCGGCACGGCAGCGGCTGATGCTCTTCGGGGTCAAGGAGAGCCAGATCGCTGCACTGGAAAAGGCGGGAAAGCCGAACATCCGCCTGCCGATCTACACGCCGCTCTCCGGGACCGTCATTGAGAAGCTGGTGCAGGAGGGGCAGTACGTCAACACCGGCGATGTGCTTTTCAATATTGCCGATCTGTCAAAAGTCTGGGTGGAGATCGATATTTTTGAAAATGAAGTCCCCTATGTGCGGGTCGGCCAGCAGGTGGCAATCCGCTCCTCGGCAGATGCTCAAGTAGCATCCTCTGGCCGGATCAGCTTTGTCTATCCGTTCCATGATCCCAAGACCCATACGGTCAAGGCCCGTGTTGAAATGGCCAACCCCGGTCACCGGCTGAAACCGGACATGTTCGTCAATGCCATCATCAAGATCCCGCTCGTCAAAGGGATTGTCGTCCCGGTAACGGCAGTCATCGATACCGGCAAGCGCCAGGTGGTCTGGATAGAAACAGCTCCGGGGATGTTCGAGC
>JAGFXN010000234.1 GCA_017861215.1 Deltaproteobacteria bacterium
TCTTTGATTTCAATATTCAAGGAAGTGCCCATCTCTTTTCTTGCGGCGAAAAAAGTAGTAAAGAATAACGAAAACAGCATGATGCATGATTCTGTCTGCCGGCAAAATCAGATTTTATTAGAAAATTGTGAATAAGTCTGCTATAAAATAAATCTTGATGTCAGATCAGTTCATTACAGGAAGATTCAATGATAAAAACCAACAACCTCAAGATCAAAAGCATTACCCCGATAATTGCTCCGGCAGACCTTCGCCAGGTCTTTCCGATGAATGATGGCGGCAGCGAATTCATTACCGCCAGCCGCGAGCAGATCAAGAGCATTCTGCGTGGGGACGACAACCGGCTCATGGTTGTTGTCGGGCCCTGCTCGATTCATGACCCGCTGGGGGCGATTGATTATGCCGGAAGGCTTGCCTCCCTGGCATCTGAACTGGCCGATCATCTTTTCCTGATCATGAGAGTCTATTTCGAGAAGCCGCGCACAACAATCGGTTGGAAAGGGCTGATCAACGATCCTGACATGGACGGTTCCCACAGGATTTCCAAAGGGCTGGGCGTTGCCAGAAGCCTGTTGTGCAAGATGACGGAGCTGAGGCTGCCGGTGGCGAACGAGATGCTCGATCCGATCACACCGGAGTACCTGGCTGACATGATCTGCTGGGGAGCCATCGGCGCCAGAACAACAGAATCACAGACACACCGGGAACTGGCAAGCGGACTCTCTTTTCCGATCGGCTTCAAGAACGGCACAGACGGTAATCTGCAGATAGCCCTTGATGCCATGATTGCCGCGCTCCATTCGCACAGTTTCCTGGGCGTTAATCGCGAAGGGTTGACTTCAATCGTGCAGACAACCGGCAACCCGGACGTGCATATCGTGCTGCGCGGCAGCGGCAAAAAGCCGAACTATAGTCCGGAAGACATTTTGAAGACCGAAGAGATGCTGACTAAATCGGGTCTGCTGCCGACTATCATGGTGGACTGCAGTCACGGCAACTCCGAGAAGAATCATGAAAAACAGCCTGCAGTGCTTGATGCGGTGCTCAGCCAGATTGAAGCCGGCAACCGTTCAATATCCGGGGTGATGATCGAGAGTTATCTCGAAGGGGGGAACCAGTCTATTGCTGCGGATCACGCAAAATTGAAGTATGGAGTTTCCATAACCGACAAATGCATCGACTGGACCACTACCGAACGGATATTACGTGAGGCGCATGCAAGGCTGAAAAAATGCGGCGGCCGCCGGCTTGCTTGAGGAAAAAGATGAGATGCCTGTGACAAATTGTGAACTTATCGAGGAATGCTTTTTCATCAATGACCGGATGACAACTATGCCCTCGACGGCGGCAGCCTACAAGAAAACATACTGCGAACGGGATTTTGCGACCTGCGGCAGATACCTGGTCTGCAAGGCAATCGGCAGGGAAAATATCCCGCAGGATCTCTTCCCGCATCAGTGTGACCGGGCAATAGAGATTATCTGCAGGCATTCATAACGGCTGCATCAGTCGGGCGTTGACTGGAGGGTAACATCTTCGGCAATGCCGGCCTTCTCTGCAACAACCTGCTGTACCTTCTGCCACGACACCAGGTTCGCGGCATGATATTTCTTCAGTACCCTTTTCACCTCTGCAGCAAGGTCTTCCACCATTTCGTACGAGTCTCTGTTTACCTCGAGAAAGACCTGTCTGTTTTCCGTAACCTCAACCTTGACCGGCTGATAGATTATCTCCCCCGCGGTAGGGATGGTGACAGTTCTGAAAAGCCGCTCCATATGTTCCGGCATGACCCTGATACAGCCGTGACTGCTGTAGCTGTTGATGGATGCCGGTCTTGTGGTGCTGTGGATCAGGATGCCGGCCAGAGTGGTTCTCATGGCATATTTGCCCAGCGGGTTTTTCGTCCCCGGGGGGACGAACGCGACAACTTCTTCACCGTTTTCCTCCATCTCTTTCTGGATGGAGACCGGAATCCGCCAGGCAGGATTTTCTTTTTTTTCCACTATCCTGAATTTGCCGGTGGGAGTTCTCCAGATGGTGCTGTCTCCTTTTTTGGAGATCCCCAAAGCTACCGGATAGTTGGCGAAAACCCTGCCGTTGCGGAAAACATAGAGGTTTCTGTCAGGGATATTAACAACGATACCGTTTCTGATCGATCTAGGCACGATACGCCGGTTATTGTAGCGCAGACTCTGTCCGGCCGTAACGGTCGCATCGGTTTTCAGGCCGTTCATTCTGGCCAGATCCCGCAAACGGACACCGAGCCTTGAAGCAATCAGCTTCAGACTTTCTCTTTTCCTAGTGACATACATGCCTTCGCCGCCGACAATTCTGGCCGATACTTTCCGGGGTGCCGCCGCTGCACTTGCCGCCGGCTCGGCTGCTGGCATCAGTTGCTGCTCAATTTGCCGGGGAGGCGGGTCCACAGCAGTTGTTCCGAGGCCGCTCCATTGCCGGAAAACGGCCTGCTGAACATTGTCCTCCCTGGCATGATCAAGGAGAATGCCGCCTTTGACGATAGCCAGCAAGAACATCTGCTCGGCCCCGGCGTGATCACCCTCCTGCAATTTGATTTCGGCGCTGGTGATGACGTCGATGAAATTATTGAACTCTTCAGGGTGATTTTTTACAGACGCGCTCTCCTGCACTTTACGGAGCATGGCGGCAGCCTTGCTTCCGGGAGGGCTGGCCGCAGCAACAGCCCTGGTCAGGACCAGGGTGACTGCAAGAATGGTGAGGGCATAGCGCATCATTGGTAATTATATTCTACCGTTATTTCTGGCTTTTCGCCGGAATTTTGTATTTTTCCATCCGGTAGAGGAGCACATGCCGGGGGATTCTGAGGAAACGTGCCGCAGCAGTCTGATTCCAGCCGGAGCGTTCCAGCGCCTCGATGACGATTTCGCGTTCGAGTTCTTCAAGCGGATAGCCGTCATCAGGGAGATTTATCAGCTTCTGGCTGCTGCGGCTGCTTTCATTGCCAAGAACTTTCCCCGGAATATCAGCTCGGGTCAGAGTGTCGCCAGTACGTAAAATGAGGGTGCGCTCCACCAGGTTTTCCAGTTCGCGCACATTGCCAGGCCAGTGATATTTCAGCAGCGCATCGGTAGCGGCAGCATCGAAATGTACCGCGGCCGCTCCATGTTTGGCACAGAAATGGCGCAGCAGCAGCGGGATATCTTCCCGGCGTTCGCGCAGCGGGGGGAGATGAACCGGAATCACCGCAATACGGTAGAAAAGGTCTTCCCGGAAACCGCC
>JAGFXN010000235.1 GCA_017861215.1 Deltaproteobacteria bacterium
TTGGAATATACGAAACAGCATAACCACTTTAAAAAGTGGCAGGGTAAATATTTGTCTCATTGACAACTGACAACCATATCAGGAGTCTGTCGGACTTAGGAAATCAAAGCGAAAATTCGGCTGGGCGAGGACAGATTTTGTCGATTATGCCGGTCAATAGTTGTTCTATTGACCAGGAAAGCGGCGAAATATGGTCCGATCAGGCGGATTTGCAGCAGATTTATTCTAAGTCCGACAGCCTCCTAGCTATCAATCCAGTCCGAAGGAGGTTGTCATGCCAGTAACTATTCTTACCCCGGCGGTTGAACAAAGGCTGAAGGCGTACCACGAACTCAGCAGTCGTGTGAAAGCAAAGGCACCGGGCACTCTGTCGCAACCGACCATTACCATCTCCCGGGAGTTCGGCTGCGAGGCGTACCCGGTCGCGGAAGAACTGGTTAAACTCGCCGGCAAGAAAACCGGTGAGCCGTGGCTGCTGGTGGATATCTCGCTTCTCGATGCAGTCGCCAAAGAGCACCAGATCTCTCCGGATGTCATGCTCTCTCTCGGCAATAAACCCCGCTGGCTTGATGATATGTTTGCCACGTTCTCCCCACACTGGAAAACCGATGCCGACTACTACCGGCTCCTCTGCGAACAGGTTGTGACCCTTGCCACTGCCGGCAACACGGTCATCGTCGGCTTGGGGGCGGCCATCATTACGCATGCCATGAAAAACTGCCTCCATTTCCGGCTGATCGCCGAACAGGACTTCAAGGTACGCTCCATCGCCCGGCGCATGAACATAGAGAAGCAGGAAGCGGAACTTCTCGTCGTGGACAAGCAGAAAGAGCGGGACCGGATTATCCGCAAGCTGCTGGACGCGGACGAGCACAATCCGCTGCACTACCATGCAACCTTTAACAACGGCAGGATCAGGAACCAGCATATCGCCAGAATGATCGCCGATTATGTTTTTAATTTGTGAGAGGTGAGGCGCATGGCGAAAAAACCTGATGCAGCCTCTGCCGCCGGGGAAGAAAGGGATGTCCGCCGGGGCATGAGCAGTGCGGCTCTCAAACAGGCCATCCTTGACCACCTCCATTTCACCCAGGCCCGGACCAGACAACTGGCTACGCCCAACGACTGGTACATGGCGCTTGCCCACGCTGTCCGCGACCGGATGCTGGATGACTGGCTCACCTCGCTGGATCACCTGCGCGATAAGAGCATCAAGATCGTCAGCTACCTGTCGGCCGAGTTCCTGATGGGCCCCCACCTGGGCAACAACCTGGTGAATCTGGGGATCATGGAACCGGTCCGGCAGGCAGTGGCCGAGCTTGGTCAGGACCTTGACAACCTGCTACGGCAGGAAGAGGAGCCGGGACTCGGCAACGGCGGTCTCGGCAGGCTTGCTGCATGCTATATGGACTCCCTCGCCACCCTGCGGGTGCCAGCCATCGGCTACGGCATCCGCTACGAGTTCGGCATCTTCGACCAGGAAATATGCGACGGCTGGCAGGTGGAGAAGACCGATAAATGGCTGCGCATGGGAAACCCATGGGAAATCTGCCGCCCCGAGGTCTCCTACATGGTCGGCTTTGGGGGTGAGACGGAGCATTTTACCGACGAAAACGGGAGGATGTCTGTCCGCTGGGTGCCGGACAAGGTGGTCAAGGGGGTCGCCTACGACACGCCGGTGGCCGGCTACCGCTCGGGGATAACAGACCTGCTGCGGCTCTGGAAATCCGAGGCGGTGGAGTCATTCGACTTCCAGTCCTTTAACGTGGGGGACTACTACCGGGCTGTTGACGAGAAGGTGGTCTCCGAAACCATCTCCAAGGTACTCTACCCCAACGACGAGCCCGCCATCGGCAAAAAGCTCCGCCTGGCCCAGCAGTATTTCTTCGTCTCCTGCTCACTGCAGGACATGATTCGTATCCAGCAGCTGCGGGGGCAGAGCCTTGAAACGTTTGCCGACAGCTTTGCCGTGCAGCTCAACGACACCCACCCAGCCATCGCCGTGGCCGAACTGATGAGGCTGCTAGTGGATGAACAGAGCTTTGACTGGGACAGTGCCTGGCAGATTACCCGTAGCACCATGGCCTACACCAATCACACCCTCCTCCCCGAAGCACTGGAGAAGTGGCCGCTGCCGCTGTTCGCCGCACTGCTGCCGCGGCATCTGGAGATAATCTACGAGATCAACCGGCGCTTTCTTGACGAGGTGCGCCAGGCCCATTCCGGCAACGATCAACTGGCGGCGCGGCTGTCGATCATCGACGAGGGGGGTGAACGGCATGTGCGCATGGCACATCTGGCCAGTATCGGCAGCCATGCCATCAACGGGGTGGCGGCGCTCCATACCGAACTCCTCAAGCAGACCGTGCTGCGGGACTTCTACGAGCTCTATCCGGAGCGCTTCCATAATGTGACCAACGGAGTAACCCCCCGCCGCTGGGTGGCGCTCAGCAATCCCGGCCTGACCGGTCTCATAACCGGCAAGATCGGCGCCGGCTGGCTGACGCAGCCCGATGAGCTGCGCGGTCTGGAGAAGTATGCCGCGAACCGCACCTTCCAGAAATCATGGCAGAAGGTCAAGAGAGACAACAAGAGCGCTCTGGCGGCAGTGATCAGACAGAGGACCGGCATTGCCGTCGACCCGGACAGCCTCTTCGATGTGCTGGTGAAACGAATTCATGAGTACAAGCGCCAGCACCTCAAAGTGCTCCACATCATCACCCTCTACAACCGGATCAAACGGGACCCGCAGGCTGACGTGACGCCCCGGACTTTCATTTTTGGCGGCAAGGCGGCGCCGGGATACCGGATGGCGAAACTGATCATCAAGCTGATCACCTCGGTGGGTGAGGTGGTCAACAGCGACGCCGATGTGGCCGGTCGCCTGAAGGTGGTCTTTTTCCCCGACTTCAATGTCACCAACGGCCAGTTGGTCTACCCGGCCGCCGATCTCTCCGAACAGATCTCCACCGCCGGCAAGGAGGCCTCGGGGACCGGCAACATGAAATTCTCCCTGAACGGCGCCCTCACCATCGGCACCCTCGATGGCGCCAATGTGGAAATCCGCGAGGAGGTCGGCGCCGAGAACTTCTTCCTCTTCGGGCTGACTGTCGAAGAGTCTGAGGCGCTCCGCTCGCGCGGCTACCGCCCGCGGGACTTCTACGAGCGCGATCCGGAGCTTGCGGCGGCCCTTGATTTCATCTCCTCTGGCGCGCTCGCGCGAGGCGACAGGGAGATGTTCCGCCCCATCG
>JAGFXN010000045.1 GCA_017861215.1 Deltaproteobacteria bacterium
TACCGAATGCCACCGGATTGGCCTGAACTGAAGTTGTCCGCAGCCTGGCCCGGTTAAGGTGGTCTACAGTGCCGAGACCCAGGCCGCTGTGACATGCTGCACACTGGTCAGCGGTATTCAAGGCATTATGCGTAGCATGGGATCTGCCGATATTGGGATAGACAGCAGCGTTTGGCGGTTTTGCATGGCACGAAACGCAATTGTTCGGACTTGCCACCGGACTCTGCAAATGGCAGTTCTGACAGCCGGGAGGCTTGACAGTGTTGGCAGGAATCTGATGGCAAGTCAAGCAGTAGGTAAAGTTGTCACGGGCCGTTGCGTTGTGATTATTATACGGAACACCGTGCGGCAGAGAACCGGGGCCGTTTGGATGGCAAAATCTGGTCTGCCCCAGGCCGTTGGCAAATGAGGTGCTGAAACAGCTTGGTGCCTGGACGAGCGGGGCGGTAGCCCCCTGCCGTACATCATGGCAGAGAGCACAGGCTGATGCCCTGTTTCCGGCGGTTCTGTGCGAGTAGGTGCCACTCCCCTGCCAGTCTGTCGGATGCGCTTTGGCAAAAGTGTGACAGCTTGAGCAGGCAGTTGTTTTCGTGCCGTTTGCCAGGGTCAGGCCATCAAAAGAGGTACTCCCCTTCTGACCGTGACAGGACTGGCAGATGGTAAGATCCTTGCTTGCCTCTCCGCCGTGCAGTGATGGCGGAATTGTCGCCGATGGCGCATAGGGGATCTGGTGGAAGTGGCACAGCGTGTTGTTGAAGCAGCCCGCCAGTGTCAAGGTAGCGGGGAACGGCGGCTTGATGGTTGAGTTTGCCCCTGCGGTGTGACAGATGGCGCATGTGCCGGCATTGGCCGGGTCTGTAGTCGTATGCTTCAAGCCTGTATCACTAAACCATGGCTTGGCAGGGTGCGGCGCATTGACACCGAACCCATGGCAGCCGATGGTATTGAGACAGGTTGGCGCCGACCCGTTTATAAAGGCGGCACCGTGACAAACCTGACAGGAAGAGAATCCGGTTGATGCAGAAGGCGCCTCCTTGGCAACGGTGCCGTGCTGGGATGGAAGTTGCCAGGTTGCAGGATGGCCGACAGTGCCATGGCATAAGGTATTGTCGAAGCAGCCGGTAATTCCTTGCGGAGCACCTGCCGCGGGTTTCGTGCCGGAGTTTGCACCGCCGGTGTGGCATTTGGCGCACTGATCGGCGTTGCTGGTATCACAGGTTGTATGCGAATAGCCGGTACTTGATCGCCACGGTTTGGGGGGATGGGGGGCATTAACCCGATGACACCCTGACGTGCTGAGACAACTCTGTTCTGCCGAACCGCCATCGAATTGTGTCCCGTGACAAGTCGTACAGGCACCGAATCCTTTGTCGCCTCCGGCAGGCGCCTTGGCTGCCGCCCCGTGAGCAGAGGGGAGAGCCCATCCCTGGTCATGGCCTTCGACACCATGGCATAACGTATTATTGAAACATCCTGCAGGGGTGCCGGGCGGTGGAGTTACAGACGGCTTTCTGGACGAGTTT
Source organism: Deltaproteobacteria bacterium (assembly GCA_017861215.1). Taxonomy (GTDB): domain Bacteria; phylum Desulfobacterota; class Desulfuromonadia; order Geobacterales; family DSM-12255; genus VEOV01. The sequence goes on from JAGFXN010000045.1 coordinate 1,524, forward strand.
GCTCCCGCGGTGTGACAACGTGCACATGATGCGCCATTGCTGGCATCGGTAGTGGAGTGAGTCCTGCCGCCAATGTCTGATAACCACGGTTTTGGCGAATGGGGTGCCATGACGCCTGTGCCGTGACACCCGGCACTGTTCAGGCACGATTTCCCGGATGATCCCCCGGTGAAGTCTGAGCCATGACAGGGCTGGCAGTTGACAAATCCGTCCCGTCCCGCAGTAATGGCTTTTGCCGATACACCGTGCGCCGTCGGTGCAGACCAGCCTGCGGGGTGGTTGCCCGGACCGTTCGGATGGCAGTTGATGCCGTTGTAGGAACTGCTGAAACAGCTTACCCCGCTGATTCCGCCGTTCAGATTTTTTCCGTGGCACTCAAAACAGGCGCTTGGTCCGGCGATGTAGCCAGCAGGGTGGTTACCGCCGGTACCGGCAGCGGCCCATCCAGGGGGATGCTTGCCGGTACGGGGGTCAATATTGGATGCCTTGTCATTGGCTGTGGAGCAGGCAAATAGCGACAGTATCAAGAGGGGAGCAAATACGTTCCTCAGTAGACGTCTCATCTATCGTTCCTCCTTATCGGTGGCAGGCCATGCAGCGCTCATTGTTGCTCCGGCCATGGCAGCGATAACAGCTTGACGGGTCAAGTTTTCCCTCAATCTTGTGCAGTGTCATATAATTGCCCCGGTGCGGCAGTTCCCGATCCGGACGATTGCCATAGAGCAGAGAGGGTTTGATTTCAGTCTTGTTTGTATGGCAGTCGGTGCAGAACGAGCTTTTGTGGCATGATGCGCAGAGACGGTCATCTGTTGCAGCATAATGCCCGTGGTTTTTGACAAATACTGCCGAGTGGTTGAAGGAGGCAAATGATTTCATGGTCCCCTTCTGCTGGTCTTCATGGCATTCGCTGCAGCTTATCTGCTGACCTGCCGAGATATAATCCGCATGGGAGCTGTACCCGTTCGGTGTGCCCTTCATTCCGGCGCAGGAGACAAGAAAAATGAACAGGCCTACGAGAAGTACGACCATAAAAGAAGTCTGCAGAATCCTCATTTTTTCTCTCCTTTGTTGTCGTATGTCATGTTGTAGGTGAGGCGCACCAACCCTTTGGTCTCGTCCTGATAATCCGGATTTTTGCCGTAACTGATGTCACCTGACAGGGCGAGTGCCGGCGTGATGTGATATCCCAGCGAAAATGCGGCTTCATAAGCCGTGTCTTCGCCGTAGATCTTCTCGTCGAACAGCCGGCAGAGAGCCTCGACAGAGGAGAAGTAGGTCTTCGTGTCATGCATGACATAGGCTCTCAGATTATGATACGAGGCCGAAGACGTCCCGGTGATTGCAAAATTATCTCCCGCCTGCAGGTAGTAGTAACCAAGACCGCCACGCAGCCTGTTGTCCATGAAGGAAAGCTTCATATCGCCGCCATAACGGTCGGCGTTGCCGATCTCCCGATTGTAGTGTTTGTATCCCAGGATTATTTCGGTCGTTTTGTCGAGGTAGTAGGAAGCGGTAATTGCGGTTGTACGGGCTTTGTCACCGGGGTTGACGGCTGCTCCGGAAAACATGGCCCATGAGTAGAACAGACTCTGTTCCCGCTGATCACTGTATTCGCCGCTGAGTACCAGCCCCGTGGCAGGCCTGAGGTTGAGCAGGTATCGGTGTTCGGCCATTTCACTTGTTTCCGTATTGTAGCTGCTATGTCCAACCAGTTCGATGGCCCGGTGCGGACTCAGCCAGATATCTGCGCCAATTTTCCGATTGGTGCCGTTGACATAATTGACCAGTGCCGGAGCAGTATCTTCATAGACTCCCGATATCCCGAGCTCAAGAAGCCCTTTGTGGCGAAAGCTGATGCGGCCGCCGGCAATATAATCACCCTTGCCGTCGCTGTTTTCTCCGTAGAGATCCTCGGTGTGAACCGTCGCCCCGCCAAAGGCAGAGAGGCCGAACCCGAAGGGGAGGTCAGTGCGGGCGCTTATCCCGTCAACCTGCTCGTTAATGATCCCTTCCCTGACAAAAAAACGTCCGGCCCGGATATCGGCATCTGTTTTTTCGAAACGATACTGCAGGTAGCCGTAGGTCAGGTTCCCGTCGGTTTTGCTGTCGCCATAGCTGGTGTCACCCATATCTGCCCGACCCCAGCCGTAAAGATGAAGCGACAGGTTGCCGTCACCGAGTTTCCTCGCATCCAGGCCGAGGAACTGGGTAAACGGCTGGATATCCTGCTTTGAAGAGCCCGGTATGTCCCGCTGTTCAAAGCGTACAATAGAGGTCGAGTCGACGGAGATGTCGACTGCATAAACTGCGACCGGAAAAGCCAAGAGGAATGCGGCTGAAAAAAGGGGGGATAGGTTTCTTTTCATACATACTCTCCTGTAAGTTACTACTGTTGCACTATGCCAGGCTTTGAGTGCCAATAGCCTTCCCTTGAAGGTGAATCATGCGGCGCTTTTACTGAGATATCAGTATAAAGTGAGATTTATTGAAGTCAAATCGGTCAATGCGAAATTCTGGCAATTATTCATGGGCGCTGCTCCTATTCTGCAACGGGTTGTTTCACCAGTAGTTTTCCCCATACCATTTGTGCTATTCTCATTAAACAATTGATTACGAGGTGGATAATGAACCGAACCGCCATTGCCCTTTTTTCCGGAGGGCTTGATTCAACCCTTGCCATCAAACTGATGCAGGCACAGGGGATACATGTCCATGCCATTCACTTTACCTCCCCGTTTTTTGGGGTATCACCGGATGTGGATAGCGGCAAATATGACGCCAGACGGGCGGCTGAGATGCTCGCCGTGCCGCTTACCATTCACAATCTCGGCGCAGATTACCTCGAAATGCTCCGCACCCCGTGCCACGGCTACGGCAAGGCAATCAATCCATGCATTGACTGTCATGTCTATTTTCTGAAAAAGGCGGGAGAGTTGATGCGCTCATCAGGTGCGGACTTTGTCATTACCGGTGAAGTACTGGGACAGCGGCCGATGAGTCAGAGAAAAGACGCCCTCAGAGTCGTAGAAAAGAGCTGCGGTCTTGAAGGGCTGCTGCTCCGGCCTCTTTCTGCCAGGTTTCTCGAACCTACCATTCCGGAGATTGAAGGGTGGGTTGACAGAAGCATACTCCCTGCCATCAAGGGACGTACCCGCAAAGAGCAGATCCGGTTGGCCAGGGAGCTTGGCGTTGAGGAGTATCCCGCTCCCGCCGGCGGATGTCTCCTCACCGAAGTTTCATATTCCTCCAAAGTAAGAGACCTTTTCGAGCATACTGAAACTCTCAAACCGCGCGATTTCAAGCTTCTCCGGCTCGGCCGGCATTTCCGCATAAATATGAATACCAGACTGATAATCGGCCGCAATGAAGAAGAGAATCTGCTCCTGGAAACACAGAGAATCGAGGGGGAAACCGCCTTCAGATGGGATGGTGGAGGGAGTCCGCTGGGGCTTCTTCTTGGCGTAGCGACTGAGGAAACTTTGCAGACAGCCGGCAGGATACTGCTGCGGTATACCAGGGCGGGAAGGAATACTCCGGCGAAGCTGTGCATCGTCACTGCTGCTGCCGGCACAAGCTTCTCCTGCTGCAATGAGTTTACTGCTGAGGATATTGAGCGGTTCCGGATTTGAACCGGGTCATATTTCGATTACGCCTTGTTGCCTGCCGACTGCTCCACCAACCGGTAAAGCAGAGGGCTACAGTTGCTGCCGCTAGCCGTTTGCTGCCATGGCTCGGAGACTCCACAACCCGAAGCGTCATTCAGCTTCCGGCCCATGCCAATCTTTTTTCAGCCCATGTTTTTTCATCAGGTCGTAGAATGTCGGCCTGCTGACCCCCAACTCCTCGGCAGCTTTCAGAATATTATCCGTATGGCGTTCTATGGCGGCACCGATCATCTCCCGCTCAAGCTTGTTGCGCGCCTCCCGCAACGTGATGATCTCCTGGGAAAAGTGCTGCTGCTCATCCGCTTGCTGTTTCACGCCTAAATCAGAAGGCTTGATGCTGGTAGTATCCGTCATGATGATTGCACGCTGAACGCGGTTTCTTAACTCCCTTACATTACCGGGCCAATCATGGGATTGGAGGAATGATACGGCAGCTGAGCTGAAGTGCCGCACCCTTTTCTTGTGCTCATGATTAAACAGCTGCAGAAAATAATGAGCAAGCAGCATGATGTCATCTCCCCGCTCCCGAAGAGGCGGCAGGTTGATCGTAATCACACTGATGCGGTAATAGAGGTCCTCACGGAAACGTCCCTCGCTGATAGCCTTGACGGTATCAACATTGGTGGCACAGACCGTCCGGGTATCAACCGGAATATCCTCGCGGCCACCGACTCTTTGAATGGTGCCTTCCTGAAGAAAGCGCAGCAGTTTCACCTGCAGGTTGACCGGTAGTTCGCCGATTTCATCAAGAAAAAGGGTCCCTTTGTGGGCATACTGCAATTTCCCCTGGACAGTTGCATGTGCACCGGTAAATGAACCCCGCTCATGGCCGAAGAACTCCGACTCCAGAAGATTTTCCGGGATTGCCCCGCAATTGATCGGGATAAACGGACCCTTATTGCGGAAACTCGCCTCATGAATGGCCCGTGCCACCAGTTCTTTGCCAGTGCCGCTCTCTCCGGTAATAAATATCGGCACGTCCGATGTTGCCACTTTCCTGATGGTGGAAAACACCGTTAGCATCTCAGGGCAATGGCCTATTATGCCCCCCATGTCCGAAGATTTCACTTCCATGGCACTTTGCAAGGAGCGATTTTGCTCCTCTATATTGGCCAAGTGGAAAGCACGATTGATGATAACCTTGAGTTCGCTGAGTACTGGAGGCTTCGCGTAAAAGTCATAGGCACCCATCTGCATCGCTTTCAGTGCATTTTCACGCTCATCGTTGCCGGTCAGCATGATGATTTTCGTGGTCGGGCTCTGGTCAATCAGTTCGGCCAGACAGCGAAATCCTTCGATAGAGCTGTCTTCGTGGGGAGGTAAACCCAGATCGAGGATTACCACGCTGGGTTGATGCTTCTTGAAGATAGCGAGACCTTCAGTTACATCTCCAGCCAAAAGCACCGCATACTCATCACCCAATCCCCACTTCAATTGCTGCCGGATATCCTGATTGTCATCGACGATCAATAATTTTTCCACATTCCCTCCCAGTCCCAGCGGTCAACACTTCTCAGGTCCTTCTTCCCCTGCAGTCGGAAACCACAAGGTGAATACCGAGCCGCTTCCTTCCACACTGCTGACCTCAATCCTCCCGCCATGGGCTTCCATAATCTGACGGCACTGGTAAAGTCCAATCCCGAGCCCCTGTTTCTTGGTTGTTCTGAATGGCATGAACAATTCAGTCCGGATATATTGCGATGACATCCCGCACCCGTGATCAGTAACACGGATGAAAGGGACGTCGACCGAACCGACTTCCACAAGTAGCGGTTCGTTCGGGCCTGAAGCCTCGATTCCGTTAATCAGCAGGTTCATGACGACGTTCTGGATTTCATTTTCATCAACCAGGGCTGTCTCTGGTTTTCCTGACATGCTTATCCTGGCTCCGGCAAACATCCTGACTGTTTTTTCCACCAAATCCAAAAGATTGACAGGTTGCTGATTTAAAAGCTCCCGTTCACCCAATTTCTTCAATCTACCGATCAATTTCTGCATCTTGCCGGCTGTATTGTTCAATGAGGCCAGCATGTCCTTCTGAAAATCAGGGTTATGTATATATTTCCCGGCATTATCAACGATGAGGGACAGGTTTGACACAAGGTTTTTCAGGTCATGGGCAACAAACGCTGAAACCTTGCCGACAGCTTCCATTTCACGCGCATGGATGAGCTGCGCGGAAAGCCGTTGATGGAGAATAGCCAGCGAAGCTTGCCGGGCTATGGTTTTCATCAGGTCGTAATCTTCGTAGATATAGACTTCATTAGTTTTGATCGCCTTGCCCAGAGCAATAAAACCTTCAAGCCGTTCACCGTCAAATAACGGTATTATGATCGAGATATTGTTCCTGCTGAAGAAGATTTCATTTTCGGCAAGCATTGCCGGATTATCGTCCTTGACATTCACGACCCAGGCACTCTCTTGCATGAATCTGACAAGAGAATTACCAGGGGCTATCACCTCTTGTATCGGCTCCATGTTATAGAGAGCCGTCATACAGTAGCCGCCATGGCTTTCCTCATTAAGAAAGAGCGCTGCCCCGGTGATCCCGAAGATATCACAGTATGCCGACAGTATCCGCTGCAGCAGCTGTTCACTTGACCGGGACGTGGAAAGCTGTTCTGTGAAACTAAGCCACTGGGTACGGTAATCATGTTTGTTTTGGTAGAAGTTCTTTTGCAGAACGACCTTGACTTCCCGCCTGACCCGCTCGGAGAGGAGCAGGATCAAAAGAGCGATTCCTGACAGGAAGGCAACGGAAACAGTCACCGCACGCGGGAAATGGATGCCTAAATGTTGCATCCCCTCGCCCAGAAGACCGGTCAGAACCAGATAAATGCCAACGGCTAACAGGACAAACGATTTGAATGCTGTCTGGCGGGAAACCTGAATCCGGACGGAGCCGCTCTGAAATATCTGCGCATAACCGATCATGGCCGCGGCAACGATATAGAGGAAGGAACGGAGTACCGCATAATTCATGCTGAGCGTACGGTATAAAATCGCCTGGCTGAAGTAAAAGATCAGTACGGCAAGAATGGTCCCGAGACCGATGATGTTGAACTTGATCTTCCCGAGAGAATCCGGGGACGCATTGGCCAGAGTTGTCTCGAAGTTTACCAGTGCAATCACCAGACAGGACATGATGCCAATGTAAAAGAAAAATCCCGTCGTACTCAGAAAAAGTAGCCGTTCTCTCGGAAAATCAGGAGCATAAAAAAAGCTGCCCAACGGGATTGTGACGGTAACAATGCTGAACAGAAGAGTAAGAACAACCAGCGTCTTGAGCAGCCAGCCAGTCTTCCAGTCGCGTGACTGACGGGCATAGGTAAGACTGCAAAGAATCCAGAGCGGCGGCAGGAGGCCCTCGCAGAAAAGGGCATACCTTTTCCATGCCAGGACATCCAATGATCGGTGCAGAGAACACATGTCAAATAATTCCAATGCAGCGGTAACCGCCAGAGCAGCCCCCAGAAACAGGCCTGCACGGGAGCGCTCTCTGTAAATGGCAAGGGCTGCCAAATACATAAGTGCGAAGACTGCAATGATTGAAATAATCATGTGGCCTATGCTCATCTTTCTACACTCCACCCACTATGCAAACAAAACCTCTCCCTGTCCATCTCAGGCAAGGTTGGCCATATACCAGTAAAGTGCTGCATCAAGTCCGTCATCAATCTTGTGCGTCGGGTTATAGCCGAGAAGCCGTTCGGCTTTACCGATATCTGCCTGGGAATGGAGCAC
>JAGFXN010000236.1 GCA_017861215.1 Deltaproteobacteria bacterium
TTTCATGGGATCACCTCGTTTAGGAACTGGTTGATAAAATGCCTTCATCCTGAACCTCGCTGAACCGCTGCAGGTCGGGGTCAGGCCCGCAGCGGTTCAGCGAGTCATCGCCGGTCACTTCACGATAACATCTTCGAAGGCCCTCTCCATCACCCGGTAGCCGGCGTTGGTAGGATGAATCTGTAAGGGGTCGGCGCCGTGCCTCTCAACCAGGAGGAGGCCGTCCTTCCCCTGGAATGCGGCATAGACATCGGCAACCGCCACTCCAAAATTGGCTGCCACCCCGGCAACGATCTGGTTAAAGATAGGGACGATCACCTCCGATGCCGGTATTTCGGGGATACTGTACAGATTGCCGACGTAAATTTTCGTGTTCTGCAACTCCGGAGCGCTCCTCAGCACCAGAAATATCTGCACCAGGTTGCTCTGGAAGTCCTGTAAAACCGTGGCCGGATCGGCCCCGTCCATGATCCGCACCAGGTCGTTGCCGCCAACGGTGAGGGTGATCACGCCGGGCCGGAAATCCCTGATCGCCTGCGGCACCTGGTACGCAAGGACATCGCTGCTGGTGGCACCCGGTACTGCTGCATTACAGAAAATGGTTTTGGGTATCGTATCGAAGGCTCCGGAGCGGTAGAGCCGATAGACGAACCCCTCGGTGGCGGGGATCGCCCCGTACCCCGCCGACAGGCTGTCCCCCATGGCCATGTAGCGGGTGTGGTTGTCGAACTGCCAGGGGAGTTCGGCGCGGACCGCAACTGGGACCAGCATGCAGATAGTAACTGCCAGCATGATAAGCTTTTTCATATAATCCTCCTTGTCTGTGATACCTGCGATTTAACTTCGTTGCATCGGTATTATCCAGAATCGTGCCAAATGGACTCGCGATGTAACATGCTGATAATTCATTATTATTAATCTGGCAGGAGTGAAGTATAAAAAAGGAGAATTGACATATTATGACTAGTCATGCATACATATTTGCATGAGACAACGGAAACAGATGACAGCAGAGGAGCGGGAATTTTTCGCCAATGTGGTGGCCGCCGCCTTCGCCAACCCCTTCAGTCAGGAGCGCAATGAACTCGACCGGAGGATCACCGGGGTGACCCGTACTGATCTTACCCGGGAGGAGATGGTCCGGCTGGTGACCGTCCGGATGTCGGAGCGACTCAATCGGCTGGAACGGGAGGGGCGGGCCGATCTCCGGCTTTACAGAGATGACGAACGCCGGGTGGTCGGATTGGCGTTCCTCTTCAATATTTACCATTGCTTCCGGGCGGACTTCGACGGTTTTGTCCTTGAGCAGCTCCGCGCCGGTGACACCCCTTGCCGGGTACCCTTCGCACGGGAGGCATTTGCCATGTTCGACCGGCTCGGCTTTACCGAGGAGGAGGCGGGCAAATATTTCGCCATCTTTTACCAGCTGCGGCGCGCCTTTTACTTCATCGAAAGCAGCCTGGCGGGTGTCAGCCCATCCATGCACACGCTCCGGCTCAACCTTTGGAACAATGTCTTCACCTGCAACATCGGCCTCTACGACACCCACCTCTGGCAGCGGATGGAAGACTTTTCCACCCTGCTGCTCGGGGAAACCGGTACGGGCAAAGGGGCCGCAGCGGCTGCCATCGGACGATCCTGCTTTATCCCCTTCGACACGGCCCGGGGGCGCTTCACAGAGAGTTTTACCCGCAACTTCATCTCCATGAACCTCTCCCAGTACCCGGAAACTCTGATCGAGTCGGAGCTGTTCGGCCATCGCAAGGGGGCATTCACCGGCGCGGTGGAGAACCACGAGGGGGTCTTCAGCCGTTGCTCCCCACACGGTTCCATCTTCCTCGACGAAATCGGTGACCTGTCGGTGCCGGTCCAGATAAAGCTTCTCCAGGTCCTCCAGGACAGAACGTTCTCCCCGGTCGGGAGCCACGAACGGCTCAGATTCAATGGCCGGGTGATCGCTGCAACCAACCGCTCCCTTGACGAGATGCGCCGCCGCGGCCAGTTCCGCGACGATTTCTACTACCGGCTCTGCTCTGACACCATCACCGTCCCACCGCTGCGCCGACGCGTCGCTGAAGCGCCACGGGAAATGGAGGTAATGATCTCGCATCTTCTCGAGAAGATGCTCGGCGAGGCCCGTCAGGAGATCGTATCGCTGGTTCTCGACGTACTCCGGCGTGATCTTCCGCCGGCTTATTCATGGCTGGGAAATGTTCGGGAACTGGAACAGGCAGTACGGCGGATTCTGCTGACCCGCAACTACTCAGGTGACACTTCGGCCGGCATGGAAACTGGTTTCATTATGGAGGGAATGGCGGAGGGGACCATCGATGCCCACACCCTGCTGGCAAACTATTGCCGCCAACTCTACGCCTGCTACGGCACCTATGAGGAGGTCGCCCGGCGTATGCGTCTCGACCGGCGCACCGTGAAGAAATACCTGCAGGGTGAGGCGGCGCCATCTAGCGGAACTGAAGAGTGACCGGGGGAGGGTGAAGCGTAAGGGGCTGCCTGGGAAAATCAGACAAAGGTACCGCAGCGACTACTGCCTGCAGAAGGAACTGGGTTGTTTGCGGAAAAAGCTGCTACTCCTTTTTCTTGCCGCCATCGACATTAACCTTGTGGATAGCCTTTTCAAGCCTGCGCCGCCGCGGCCAGGCAAAGAGAAAGGCAATCGGTCCGGAGAGGATGTAGCAGACAAAGAGAGAGAACATCATGATAGCCGGTTCAGCAGCAATGATGATCAGCAGCAGCACGGCCAGCACCAGAAAACCGAACGGCTGCTTCTTGATCAGTTCCGGATCCTTGAATGAATAGTATTTGACGCTTGAGACCATCAGAAAAGCCAGGAAATAGATCAGGACAAGGATTACCGGTTTCTTGAATGAACTCAAGCCCGTGTGCTGAAAAAAGAGGACTGTTGCCGCAACCATGCTGGCGGCGGCAGGGATCGGCAGACCCACAAAGCGTTTGCTCTCCACCGTTTCGACCTGCACATTGAATCTGGCCAGGCGCAACGCTCCGCACACGACAAAGAGAAAGGCTGCCAGCCAGCCGAGCCGCCCAAACGGCTTGAGCGCCCAGAAGTACATGAGCAGACCAGGAGCTACGCCGAACGCCACCAGATCGGCCAGGGAATCATATTCCACACCGAACTTGCTGGTTGTGCCGGTTGCTCTTGCAACCTTGCCATCCAGACCGTCGCAAACCAAGGCAGCGAATATCCAAATTGCAGCTGTCCGAT
>JAGFXN010000237.1 GCA_017861215.1 Deltaproteobacteria bacterium
TTTCCGCAATCCGGTTGCATTCCCTTGACGATCTTATTCGTCTTGACACGCCGGCAATCCTTGAAATACGGCGCAATAACGAAGAAGAACCCCGTATTGTCGCCATTACCGCCGTTGGCAACGGCACTTTCAGCATCATGCCCGTTGGCACCAAGGCGCAGCCGATTGCCAGCAACAGCCTTGCCGCCATCTGGACAGGAAAAGGATGGATTATCTGGGAAAACCGTCTCGGCCTGCCTGACCGTGTCGATAGAAGCTCGTCAATTGCCGACATCAGGAAACTGCAGAGATTCCTGATCAGGGAGAAGAAGCTCCAAGGCAAGGCAGACGGTGCTATCGGCAAGGCAACAGTCAAGGCTTTGCAACTGCTGCAGAGAGAGGCCGGGCTTCCGGCAGACGGCACTGCCGATGAGAGGACGATGCTGCTTCTTAACAGCAGGTATGCAACTCCGCCTGCACCACGCCTTCATCCGGCAAACGGGAAAAGTTCATGAGTTCAATCCTGAAAGCACTCAAAAAACTGGAAACAGAGAAAGCGCTTACTGAAGAAGTGGCAGGGATAAACGTCTCCCGTGAAATCCTCCGTCAACAGCCGGCAAGCAGGAAAGCTGTCCTATGGCTCTCCATTGCCGGCATTGTAGCCGTTGCAGTGATTGCCACGCTTACTGCTTTGCTGCTGGCAAAACCTTCGCGGCAGCAGGAGGCCACTACTGCGCCGGCTGCCGCTGTGTCACCGAAGGAAGCTGCTTTACCTACTGCTGCCGGCACAGTTACAGCCACCCCTCCGGCAGACTCCGGCAGCAGAGTTGTCCCTTCACTGACCACTGCACCGGCAAAGAGGGATCTTCAAACGGCAAGCCCGGCATTACTGCCGCCAGCCGCCGCCAGCAGGAGCACAACCGAAATGCCTGCCAGTCACGTAGCGGCACCGGTGACGATACCGCCTGAATCCGGCAGGAAACTGCTGACTCCCCGTACGACTGAACAAGCGGACACCGCACTTACCCTCTCCGGCATCGCCTGGAACAAGGACAGCGCTGACAGACTGGCAATAATCAACGGCCAGCCGACAGCTACCGGCGCAATCGTAAGCGGCGTTGTTGTAGAAGAAATCATGCCTGACAGGGTAAAGGTAAATAGTGCCGGCCGCAGATTCGAAATTTTTCTCGGCAAACCTGCGAACTCCAACTGACAACAGGAACCATCATGACAGCTAAACCCGGCCAAGAGACCGACACATCGCTACAATCGGGACAAAGAGCCTCCAGAAACTTTGCCGACCTGCCGTTGCAGCAGAAGATCGACGCGCTGCACAAAATGAGCGGTGCGCTCCAGGTTACCATGATCCACAACGAGGCGCACCCCGAGCTTTTTGTGCAGTCGCTGCCGCTGCTCGATTTTTACCGGATAATTCGCGCAGTCGGCGCCGAAAGCAGCCTTTTCCAGCTTGCCTCACCTGAACAGGTGCGGTTTGTCCTTGACCTGGAGCTCTGGGAAGCTTGGAGCATATCGCAGGAAGAGGCCATAAAATGGCTGGAGACGCTGCTTGATACCGGCGACAAGCATGCAGTCCGTCTCCTGGCGCAGCTCGACCTGGAGCTGCTGCTCATCTTCCTGAAGAAGAACATGTCTGTCGGCGGCGGACTGGGTGACATCATCAACAGCGAAGATTATCAGGGGGTGTGGGATCATACTTTTGACGAGATTTTTTACCTGCATCTGCATGATGAAGACAGCAGCGAGCTGATCCTGAGGATGCTGGAGCTCCTCTACACTGAAGAGCACGCTCTCTATCGGTCACTGATGCTCGGCGTAGAGAACGAGCTTCTGACCGAACTTGAAGAGGTCGCCTGGCAGTTCCGCAGCGGTCGTCTCGAAGATGAAGGTCTCCCGCCAGCGGTTACTGCGACAACCCTGTTTACCATCTTGAAAGATCGCTGCCTATGAGCTGTGGGCAGAAACGAAGCGCCGGCATCCGGCAGCTGTTACCAGAGAGGCCAGAAATCACTTGCGCTGCAGCCCGGGAATTTCAGCCAATGAGCTCACCCAGGCAGCTCCCGTCACGATTTACTCCGGTTATCCGCACCATAACCTCTGCCCCGGTAATGAAGGCATCTTCAGCAAGCCGTACCGTGAGGTAGTTTCCGCTGATGCCGCAACGCCCGTCCCCCTGCAGCAACAGCGGCAGTTCCCTGCCGACAGACTGCAAAGCATACTCCCGCTTCTTCTCCTCGCCGACCTGCCGCAGTTCAGCAGCACGGGCCTTGATTATCGCCGGATCGAGATGGCCCGCCATGGACGAGGCCTTCGTCCCCGGGCGCGATGAGTAGGGGAAGACGTGCAGATAGGCTGTCGGCAGCTCCCTTACCAGCTCAAGGGTAGCAGCATGGTCAGCGGCTGTCTCTCCCGGAAACCCGGCGATAACATCAAAACCGATGGCAATATCAGGTACTGCCTTGACCAGGTTGCCGACAACGCTCCTGACAGCTGTGCTGGTGTACCCGCGCCCCATAGCCGCCAGCACCCTGTCCGAACCGCTCTGCAACGGCAGGTGCAGATGATGGCAGATATGGCGGGCAGAGGCGATTACCGCTATCAGCCGGTCGCTCACCTCATCGGGCTCGACAGAACCGACCCGGAGGCGCTCAACAAGGCCCTCCCTGTCGATCTGGCCGAGCAGCTCCGCCAGTTCCATCTGCCCTGGGAGGTCCTTGCCGTAGGCGCCAAGGTGGATGCCGGTTAGCACAACTTCGTGGAAACCGGCGGCGGCAAACCGCTTCACCCCGGCCAGCACCTCGGCACAGGAAACGCTGCGACTTCTCCCCCTGGCATACGGTACGATGCAGTAGGTGCAGAAAGCATTGCAGCCGTTCTGTATCTGCAAAAACGCCCTGGTATGCTCGGCAAAACTCTCCAGAGGAAGCGGCGCTGCCACTGTCTCGGCAGCGATGGCGGAAACCGCAATCCTGACACTGTCATTTGGAGTAGCCAGCAGCCGGGCGATATCCCGCTTTTCACTGTTGCCGAGCACCAGGCTGACGTTGGGAAGCTTGGCCAACTCGGCCGCCGCAAGCTGTGCATAGCAGCCGGTCACCACGACCCTTGCCTCAGGGTTCTGTCTGGCGGCTCGCCGTATCAGCCGACGGGATTCAGCATCGCTCTTTGCGGTTACCGTGCAGGTATTGATGACGTAGATATCGGCAGCTTCACTGAAAGCGACGGCTTGATACCCCTGCAGCGCCA
>JAGFXN010000238.1 GCA_017861215.1 Deltaproteobacteria bacterium
CCACCTGTTGCGGCTTGCCGGCAATGGTTACTTCGGCGGTGCCGTCAATGATCTGCACAAAGGCATCATACGGGGCGGTGTGTTCGCTGAGCCCCTGATCCTCGGCAAAGGAGAAGAGGGTGATGGTGCCGATCTTCCTGTCGATCAGGGTACGACTGACCACGGAACCGTTCTGATAGGCAACCAGCTCGTTCATTGCTACCGCCCTGCCAACCAGGCTCTCTTTGCTGTCACTCATCGCTGTATTCTCCCTGCTGCTGTCATTGGCTGCTCTTGAAACCAGTGTAGCCCGGTTTGTCTGTCAGCTCTCTGACTCATGTCAAAAATCCCGCAAAACAAAAGCCCGCTCGGAGCGGGCACGGTGCATGCACATCAGCTGGATGACTGCCTGTCAAGCCCGGTTCACAGCTCCAGCGGCTTGTATTCCAGTTCCCTGTTTTTCTGCATGGAGGAGCGGCCTTCAAAAACCCCGCCCTCGGCAACAGAGAGCTTCTGGGTATAGATATCGCCGAAAATCTCCCCTTTGGGCTGAATCTCCACGTTATCCGTGGAGTGAATATTGCCGGTCAGTCTGCCGGCGGCAATCATCGTTTTCGCGGTCACATCGCCGAGGATATTGCCCCCTTCACCAATGATAACACAGTCAGCAGAGAGGCTCCCTTCGAGACGACCGTCGATCCGCACCGTCCCCTTGGAAACAATCTCCCCCTTGACGACGGTATCGCTGCCGATGATGACCTCTATCTTCGGATGTTTCTTGCTGCTGAACATCAGCATCCGCGCCTCTTCATCGCCCGCTGCATTCCTCCGCAACCGCAATTCGCTGCTTTCATTTTTTCCCCTCGAGAAACGGTGCCGGATTGACGCTCTGGCCGTTGCGCCAGACCTCGTAGTGGACATGCGGGCCGGTGGATACCCCGGTAGAGCCGGAATAGGCGATTACCTCGCCGCGCTTCACTGTCTGTCCCGCCTTGACACTGTTGCGGGTGTTGTGGGCGTAGACGGTGCTCAGCCCGTGGCCATGCTCGATAACAACGATATTGCCGTTGCCGCCGCTCCGGTCGGCGAAGCTGACCACTCCGTCAGCGGTAGCATGCAGCGCTGTGCCCCTCGGCACTGTTATGTCGATGCCGGTATGCATCCTGCGGTCGCCATAGCGGGGATGCTCGCGCATGCCGAAGCCGGAGCTGATTTTCCCGGCGGCCGGCCAACCGTTGGGGCTCGAGCGGAACACATCCTGCTCCTTCGCCAGATAGTTCTTGATCTCCTCGACAGCCGCCATCGAAGCGTCGACTTCCCTTTTCAGCGCTTCAACATCAATCGAGCCGTCTTCCGCGCCGGTATCGAGATTTTTCAGCACCTCTTTGCGGGAACCGAGCGAAAAGAGCTGTCTGAATTGTGATTCAGACTGTTTCAATGAAGCCATGGTAGACTCCATCTCGGTGAAATGCTTTGCCATCCGGGCGTATTCGCTCTTCATCCGGTAGTAGTCAAACGCCTGAATCGTCAGCGAAACGGAAAAAACCACCCCGACGCACGCCATGACGCAAAAGACCGCCGCCGCAACAACAGGAATCCTGACACTGCGTGAACTGAAGCGCGAGTGAGGAATCAGCATGATGGTTATCGGGGTATGGATTTTTTTCAGAAGAAGGCGCAGCTTGTACATGACACCGTACCTCTTGTTGCAGACGGCATGACAGAGAGAGTAAAGGTGATGAGGGAAGGGCATAATAAACCGTACTCCGCACTATTTCAACCCAAAAAACCGAAGTTAACTTTTTCTTGTCCGATTGCACGCTCCGGTATACTCTCCCGAAATCATGAAATGGCTCCTCTGTTTGTCACTGGCACTCTACCTGTTTGGCGGTTTCCGGCGCTCGCTGTTTATTGCCGGAGCAGGCGGCGAACTGGTCTATCTGGCACTGCGCGGGCTCGAGCTTGGCCGGCTGCCGCTGATCGGCCCTCACGACACCCTGACATTTTTCTCGGCCAGCTGTGCGCTGATGACCCTGCCGTTCCTGTTCTCCCCGTCGCTGCGGCATGCCGATCTTTTCCGCATTGGCGCAGCCCTGCTTGCCGCCATTACCGGGCTGATGGCACTCCCTTTCCCGGCATTCAACATGCCGATGCCCCCCATTCTCAATACTCTCTGGTTCGAACTGCACGTGGCACTTGCCTTTTTCGCCTACGCCCTTTTCGGGATAGGAGCGCTTCTGGGTGTTCTCTTTCTCGTCAAGGCCGAGCGCTGCTTCCTCGATATGCAGTACAAGGCGGCGCTGGTCGGATTCTCCTTTTTCTCCGCCTCCATGACCTCCGGCGGCATCTGGGGCTACTATGCCTGGGGCACCTACTGGCTCTGGACGCCCAAGGAATTCTGGACCTCGATTCTCTGGCTCTTCTATGCCTTTTATCTGCATATCCGCCTCAAGGGGCCTACATGGGATAAAGGCATTGCCTGGGGAGGGATTATCGGTTTCGCGGTGACGATGTTTACCTATCTGGGGGTGAGCCTGCTCATGAAAAGCTCCCACAGCTTCTAGCGACTTCGCCAAAAGTCCATCTGCGGCGTTAGGGTCGTCACGAAACGCTCAACGTACCTTCCGGTACGCCTCGCGCCCCGCTCCTCACCTGCCTGGCAGCTGGAGCTTTTTGCTGTGTCGCGGTAAAACGTAACCACTCTTTGAGGAAAATCAATGAAAGACCTGCTCCAAAATATCTACCAGCGTCTCGCCTCGCTCAGCCTCGGTCTCTGGCTGCTGGGCGGGGTGATGCTCCTGCTGGCGGCCGGCTCTTTTCTGCAGGGGAAGGGGTCGATGATCAACGAGGTCGCCCTGCTCGACTGGCTGCGTGCCGTGCCGCTGCAGGAGTCCTGGTGGCTCTGGGCTTCGCTGCTGCTGCTGGCGCTGCTGGCCTTGAACACGATGTTCTGCAGCATCGAGTCGCTGCGGGCCAAGTGGCAGCGGGGGAGTTTCCTCGTCCGCATCGCCCCGCAGCTGATGCACCTTGGATTTCTCTGTATCATGGTAGCTCATCTGCAAAGCGCCTCCGGCGGGTTCAAGCAGGCAGGGCAGGTGCAGGAGGGGACGGTCATCAACCTCGCTGACGGTTCGGCCGTCGTTTTTACCGGTTTTGCCGCCGCCTACAGCAGGATGGGAATGCCGACGGCCTACTCGGCAACGCTGGAGCACATGGACGGCAGCAGCAGAAAGAGCGTGCAGATCAGCCCCAATCACC
>JAGFXN010000239.1 GCA_017861215.1 Deltaproteobacteria bacterium
TCGTTCATGCGGGTCTGCCACCCTTTGCCCGTGGCCTTGAAGGCTGCAAGGACGTCCAAATCAAATCGGACGGTTTGTGAAGCTTTAGTCTGGCCAGTTGGACGACCCCGACGGACAAGCTTGGTGCCTTGCATAAGGTCAGCTTTTTCAAACCAGGTGTCGGTCAATTCCGGAGCATCATCAGGATCAACCAAGGTGTTTTTTGTAACGGCTGATTTCGCGGTCATTAGCGTACCTCATAGAAATAATTCGGCGAGCGTCGTTTCTCGGAGTCCAGACAATAACAACTATCCGGCTATCCAATAGCCCAACTGTGAAAAAACGCTCCTCGCCGTAATCAGAACGATCATCGCGAGCGATAAAGTGAAGTCCGTCAAAAACTTTGTCGGAATCAGCAAAATCAAGACCACGCTCCAACAGAGTCTTTTCTCTTTTTGCAGTATCGAACTCGATGATCATTGATTTAAAGTAACAACAAAAAAACGTTCCGTCAACATTAAATGTTACAACATAAAAAGTGATAAAAATATGGCGAGGTGCCCAACAATCGGCAAGACCGGGCCGAAAAGCCGCCCGGTCAGCCTCATTACCGTTATATCAGTTAAAAACCAGCTACTTCACTGCAAACAAAAGGGAGCGCCGAACCGGCCGCTCCCTTTTGTTCACTTTTCTCTTCCGTATTGACACTACCGGCTCACACCAGCTCCGCATGGGCCAGGGAAAGCTCCTCGCAACGCCCATCCCGCTCAGGAAGCCAGATACTCTTTAATCTTCCGGGCCAATGTGCCGTAAATCCGCTCGCACTCTTTTTCATCCCGCTCCAGCAGCGTCACCCGGAATCCCTGCAGCGAAGTATTGAAAGAGGAAAGCGGCACAATGCAGATGCCGGTTGCCGCCAGGATGTAGTAGACAAAACGCTTGTCAGGCGAAACATTCGGCGCCGAGACCAGCTTTTCGACGACCTCCCGCACCTCGGCATTGTCAATCGGCAGCGACTGGCGCCCTGTCAGCAGTCCGTCCCGGAAAGCAACCGACATATAGAAAGCGCCGTTGGTCCTGTTGACGATCAGCCCCGGCACATCCTTGAGGAAATTGCAGGTGATGTTGCTCATCCGCTCGTAGCGTCTGGTCCGCTCTTCCAGGTAGAGCGGATACTGCGGGTGCTGCATGATGGCCGGAATGCATTTCTGCGGCAGGGTGGTCGAGCAGACCTCGTTCATCTTCAGGGTCAGAATGGCGTTGATATATTTCTGAAAAGCCGCATCCCCGCCGGCATTGTAGACCTCTATCCAGCCGCATCTGGAGCCGGGCCACGGGAACTCCTTCGAAATCCCCTTGAGCGCAATTGCCGGCACGTCGCCGATCACATCGGCAATCGGCACCGTGCTCTGGCCGTTGTAGACAATGCTGTTGTACACCTCGTCAGCAATAATGAAGAGATCGAACTCCCTGGCCAGCGCCACAATCTGCTCCAGCGTCTTCCTGGGGTAGACCATACCGGTCGGATTGTCCGGATTGATCAGCATGATGGCGGCAACCCCCGGATTCTGCACCACCTGCCGCCGCATCTCCTCCAGATCCGGATACCAGTTATCCTCAGCCTTCAACCGGTAGCAGATCGGCATTGTGCCGGCATTGGCAGACTCTGCCAGCGTATGCGTCGTATAGGTCGGCGACGGCACCAGCACGCGTGTTTTCGAGTCGAGACAGCCGTAAATCTTGGCAATGGCGTCACCAAGACCGTTGAAAAAGATGATGTCCTCCGGGGTGATGGTAGCGCCGCCGCGGCTGTTGGTCTGGTCGCAGATAAACTGCCGGGTCTCCAACAGCCCGCGGGTATGGCAGTACCCCCAGGTATCATTGTTCATCGCTTCCGCAGCGACGATCTCCTTCATCCAGGCGGGGATAACCTCCCCCTTGACGATCGGGTCGCCGATATTCTCCCAGTTAATCTTCACGCCGCACTTCTGCAGCTTTTCCGCAACGTTTACGATATTGCGGATTTCGTAGGTCATCTCCCCCACACCCGGGCTTACCAGTTCTGTCCTCATGTTGGCCTCCAAAGAAATAAAAAAAGCCGCGGGCATCCCCCACGGCTCTACTTGCAAAAGTGCTGAAACCCAGCTCAGCAGGCGCGGGCGGTCAGGCGGCGTAAAACGCCGCTGCGCTGATAGCTCGTGCTGCCATGGTGTTCAGTAAAATAATCATGCTGTTTCGAATAGCATACCGAATAACTGCAAGTCAATGTTTTTGTGGCAATAATCAGAGATTGACCGCTATCAGCAGTCGGCCGTTCTCATCACGCCAGCGGAGCCAACCGCTGACGTCACCCCCCCGGCGGACATTGATCCAGTCACCGGCAACCTTGACAACGGTGCAAGAGCTCTCCCGGTCGATGGTAGCAAGCTGTCCGGCAGCAAGGTCAGGCTCGCTGCGCAGCAGATAAAATTCCTTGCGCAGGCCGGCGGGCAAAGCAACCTCCCTCCCCTGGAGCAGCTCTTCCCATCTTTGATACCGGAAGGCGGGCTGTCCCTGCAGCCACCCCTGGCGCTCGCCGTCATCATAGACAATCCGGTACCAGCCGAGTTTTTTTGCCGTGACAATAACGGCCCGCCGACCTTCCGGCGGCAGGAAGGAAGGAAAGATTGGCGGGAGCTGGGCGGCATCCAGTTCAGCCATCCGCCCCAGACCCGGCTCCCGGTAGAGAACAAGCCGGGAAGGCTGCCGGCCGTTTTCACTCCGGAGCAGCAGCAGACCGCTGCCGCTCAGCGAGCGGGCTTTCTGCGGAGAGGCGGCGTGAAGCTGCAGCGGCATAGCTGCCAGGAGCAGCAGAAGAAAAAATCGACAGAGCATGCCGGCCTCAGAGAGCTTTCTTCAGTGAGTGCAGATAATCCCCGACCGCAGCGGAGCCGTCCTCCGGCGACCAGGGAGCCTTCTCTTCCTCAGTCAGCGGCAGATAGGGGCCGGACTTTGCTTCAAAGAATATCGTCCCTTTCGCCAGACTCACGGCGGTATGAAAAACGCCGGCCGGAATATCGACACCGAGCGTCTCACCTTCGGCATCAAGAAAAGCGCTGCCGGTCACAGCCCCGCTTTCGTCAAAAAGGAGAACGCCGAGTCTGCCCCGGACAATCAGGAAAGTCTCATCCTTGTTTGGATCGAGATGGCGATGGGGGCGGATATACGAAGCAGGCTCCATGGCGTTCAGCAGACGGTGTGCCGGGGAATTGTCCT
>JAGFXN010000240.1 GCA_017861215.1 Deltaproteobacteria bacterium
CAGCCGATTACCTGCCGGCCGGGCGAACTGCTCGAACCGGTCGATTTCGAAGAGGAGCGGCTGAAGCTGGAGGAGAAGCTTGAGCACCGGATTGACGACAAGGCGCTGCTTTCCGCCATACTCTATCCGAACGTCTATCCGGATTTCGACCGGCACCGCCAGGAGTATTCGGACACCTCGGTCATCCCGACGCCGATCTTCTTCTACGGGCTGGAGCCGGGGCAGGAGACTTCGCTTGACATCGAGCCAGGCAAGACCCTGATCATCAAGCTCAACGCCATCGGCAAGGTGCAGCCGGACGGCACCCGCGCCGTCTACTTCGAGCTCAACGGCAATGCCCGCTCCGTCGTTGTCCGCGATCAGTCTGCGCAGACCGATGAAGTGGTGCGCGAGAAGGCTGACAAGGGGAATCCGGCCCATATCGGTGCGCCGATGCCGGGCAAGGTGCTGAAGGTAGCTGTCAAGGTCGGCGATGAGGTGAAGGCGGGTGATGTCCTGCTGGTCACCGAAGCGATGAAGATGGAGACCAACATCAAGGCAAAAGCAGACGGCAGGATTGCCGATGTCAAGTTCAAGGAAGGGGGGAAGGTGGAGAAGGGGGACCTGGTCATCGTCATGGGATAGCGTGTACGGCTTCGCCAAAGGTCCATCTGCGGCGTTGCTCCTCGGATGAAACGCTCAACTTAGCTGTGTTTATGCCCTCGGGTATTTATGCCCTCGGGCACTACGCCTCGCGCTTCCTCCCGCGGTGCGCCTGGCAGCTGGAGCCTTTTGCTGTGCCGTAGGGAATATCAACAGCACTTGAAAAGAAACGCCCCTCTTCGGATAAAACCGGAGAGGGGCGTTTGTGTATTAAAAGAGCAGAATCCGATTCCATATGCCAAAAAACAGTTTGTATCCAAAGGCTCAAAGATGATGTCGTTCCAGGTGAGAACTCAATAAGCTTTGCCCGTGAGCCCAGCGCTGAACTGTATTTGAACAATAGCGACCACAGGCTCAATGACTAGTTGCCAAGATCCAGATGCTGTTTGGTAAGGTATCAGACAGCCATTACCCTTTCAACAACCTCCCGGACTGCCGCCGCAGCGGCAAAGGCCTCTTCGACCTGCTCCCTGGTGACTTCGGGAAAGTGTGACGGGTATTTCAGCGGGATGTAGTAATCGTTCAGAATGGCGCAGTGTTGGGCGAGGTCGGCTAAAGTTTGGTCGAACTCCGTGCAGGCATGCAGCACGGCAAGCAGGTCGTGAATTCGCTCGGGACGGCGGCCATGGGAGACAAGAAACGCCTTGAGATACTTTTCAACGGCATCATGACAGAGTATGCAGACTTGGGAGTAAAACCCGGAAATTCGTTCATAAAGCACCTTGCCATGCGTCATGACGTCGGTGATAAAAAAATCGTTCAGCTTCATGCGGGTATTGATTTCCTCCGGCGTATAGACGAGCAGATCAACCGGCGTAGAATGCTCAAACAGGCTGCTTACTTCACGTGTCCTCTGCCAGGGATTTTTATCGGTATCTTTAATTATCAGCAGGTCGATATCATGGGCCTCTGCTGCCTTTCCGCTAGCCAGTGAGCCGAACAGGATAATTTTTTGCGGGGAATACTTTTGAGAAATCTGGGCGACAATCCGTTCCAGTTCTTTGAAAGGTTCAATCATGGAATTCACTTGAATACCTCGGTAAGATAATCGTCGTGCCTGGTTGCGATGTCATCATGGCCGGAATGAAAACGCCCGGCTAACAGCAACGCCTGTTGCCGCCGCTCCTCAAGATTGTCCACACTCAAGGTTACCACCCGCTCTTTCGGCAATTTATGCTGTGTTTTTACCATGACTTTCTCCGTACAAATTGTAAAAACGATAACACAACCAGCAGTATATTCAACAGAAAAGCCCTGCTTCCATCTGGAGGCAGGGCTTTTCTGTCAGCTACATAGTGAAAATTTATTTCCTGGCTGCTTTTCCCTTCTTGCTGCAGCAGCAGTCAGCGGCCTTGTTGCATTTATCGCAGGCAGCCCCTTTGCGGCAATCCTTGCAGCAGCAGTCAGCCTTTTGGCTGCAATCTTTGCAGTGCTTGCCGGCTTTAGCGCAGCATTTACCTGCCTTGCAGTCCGGGCAGCCGCACTTGTTACCGCAGGCGCTTTTGTCACAACAGCCATCCAGCAGCGGACAGTCTTCCATGCAGCAGGCGGCCGATGTGGGGAGCTTGGCGGCGGCTTTCAAGGCGTCGATCTTGACCTTGATTGCTTCCATCTCCGCCTTGATGGCGGCGACTTTGGCGCTGTCAGGGGTCTCTTTCAGGTTTTCGCGCTGCAGGTCGAAACGCTTGTTCATCATCTCCTGCCGCAGATCAAGCGAGTCGGCCTTGAACTTTTTGAACTGCTCCGGGACGGCAGATGACTTGTCACAGGAAGCACAGCCGGCTTGCCTTGCGGCCTTGCCTGCCATCTTCCCCTGCGCCATGGCGGTAACGCCGACGGCGAGGCTGAGGGCGAGCACTGTTACTGCTACGTACAATCTTTTCATGAATTACACTCCTTAACTGTTTGGTGGTGAAATACTACTGCATCGCTATTGAAAAGTCATGCGGTTTTTTGCATATATTCTGCCGCGCACTCCTGCTCCTCCCCGGTAAGTGATGCGGTCTGCAGTGCTACTCCGAAGACAGCACTGAAGGATGCTGCCAGCAGGGCGGCGAGGGCGTCGCGTCCGGCAGCCACCCCCTCATCGGCAAGCGCGGTCGTGCCGGTGACTATCTGCGGCGCTGCGGCCAGCAGGTACTGCTGGCTCTCCGCGGCCAGCTGCTGCATCGGGATGGAGCCGTGCTGGAAGATGGTGTTTTTCACGCGGCGCTGGGCATTGCCGCCTATTTTCCGGCCGTTGATGAGGATGTCGCAGCTTTCCGTGCCGGCGAAGCAGAGCGCAGAGCGCCCGCCGAGCTGTTTTGCGCCGGCGTAGTAATCCGCGGCGTGCACTGCCGCCAGGCCGAGGCTGCGGTAGAACGCGATGAGGAAGGCGGTGAGGCGGAAGAAGGCTTCTTTGACGCCGGGTGCACCGGGAATGAAGCCGGCGGGGCAGACGAGGGAGTAGGTCAGCTCCTTGCCATGGTAGAGCAG
This sequence comes from Deltaproteobacteria bacterium, assembly GCA_017861215.1. Classification (GTDB taxonomy): domain Bacteria; phylum Desulfobacterota; class Desulfuromonadia; order Geobacterales; family DSM-12255; genus VEOV01. The sequence goes on from JAGFXN010000240.1 coordinate 3,118, forward strand.
TCCGCCGCCGGTGATGCGCCGCACCACCTGCACGCCGGCGGCATGGCACTTTTCCAGCGACACTGTCTCTGCCGGATTCTGGAATCTGCCATGGGAGAATGCCGCTGGTGACCAGCCGTACAGCCGCAGCAGCGGCAGCGACTGCTCCGGGTCAAAACAGGAGAGCAGCGCCTCGTCAATAGCCATGTTCTCCGCTCCGGAGCGCAGGCCGGTATCGATGAAGCGCCAGGTGCTGCTGCCGCTTGCGGTCATTGCCTGACCCCGGTCACAGCGGTCGTCCGAGCAGGGCGACAGCCCGGGCGCGGATATACTCTGCGGTGAAGCCGAAGGCCGCCATTACCACCGGACCCGGTGCCGAGGCGCCGAAACGGTCCATGGCGAGGACATCACCGCCGTCGCCGACGTAGCGGTGCCATCCCTGGCTGCAGCCGGCCTCAACTGCCAGTCGCGCCCTGATCCGCGGCGGCAGCACTGCGGCGCGGTACTCCAGGGGCTGGGCATCGAACAGCTCCCAGCTCGGCATGGAGACGACCCTGGTCCTGATTGCCTGGCCCTGCAGCAGTTCCCGTGCGGCCAGGGCGAGGCCGACTTCGCTGCCGCTGGCGATGAGGATAAGCTGCGGCTCTCCGGCGGCCGCTTCCGCCAGGATGTACGCCCCCCGGCGGAGGCCGTCCGCCGGGGCGAAACAGTTGCGGTCAATGGTCGCCACGTTTTGCCGGCTGAGGATCAGGGCGGTCGGTTGCCGGGGCATCTCCAGGGCAACCTGCCAGGCAGCGGCGGCTTCATTGGCATCCGCCGGCCTGATGACCGTCAACCCCGGAATGGCCCGCAGCGACGCCAGCTGTTCCACCGGCTGGTGGGTCGGCCCGTCTTCGCCGACGGCGATGCTGTCGTGGGTGAAGACATAGACAAGGTGGAGCCCCATGAGCGCTGCCAGGCGGATGCTTGGGCGGAGGTAGTCGGCAAAGACGAGAAAGGTTGCGCCGAAGGGGATGATGCCGCCATGGACTGCCATGCCGTTCATGACCGCCCCCATGGCGTGTTCGCGGACGCCGAAATGGATATTGCGGCCGGCGTAGCCCCATTCGCCGCCGACCGCACCCTGGCGGTCAGCCGGCTGCAGCGCCGGGCTCTGCAGATCGCCTGCTCCTGCCAGCGCCGTCAACGTGGAGGGGTTCAGGTCGGCCGAGCCCCCCATCAGCTCCGGCAGCTGCAGGGCGATGGCGTTCAGTACCTTGCCCGACGCTGCCCGGGTGGCGAGCCCCTTCGGGTCGACCGGGAAGTCCGGTATGTCGTGCTGCCAGCCGGCAGGCAGTCCCCCCCGCATGCGCCGCTCCAGTTCCGCGGCAAGTTCCGGACACTCCTGCCGGTACTGCGT